>JBAQGU010000324.1:0-3634 GCA_049287975.1 Roseiarcus sp. | reverse complement strand
TTTATATCTGTCATTGCCGCTACTCGCCATCCGCAATCTGATTATAACGGAATTTATGCATCCCAGACAGGGATCAAGTGGACAAATAACATCGCTAGAATGTTTGTACCAGCAGCGAGTTCTTGTGCGCGCCCGTGTCCAAAAAGCCGGCCTCGCCCGGATTTTGGGCCTGTTACTTGACATTTGCTCTGGGCGCTGATTTTGCAGCCAGCGCATCAACAAATCAAAGTAATAGGGTGCGACTGGCGGATACACCAAAAGCTCGACACGCGCGAGCCAAACGACGTGGATGGGCCGGACAAGCCCGGCCATTATAGAAACCGACAAGGAAACCAGCGAGTTACCGGCTTGTTTCTTTTTGATCTCGAGCAGGGCGTCATGGATCAAACCAACATTCTGGAATTTCTCCCTCTTGAGAGCTGGCGCGGGCCTTTCACGGTCGAGACGCAAAGCCGCGCTCTCGAGGCGCTCGAAACCGGCAAGGTCGTTGTGCTTCCGCATCTGCCTTTTGCCGTCGAAGCCAATGAGACGAAATTTCTGGCCCCTGCCATTTCAGGCGATGCCCGGAAGAATATAAGCTTTGATCCGCTGACCCGGAAAATAAGCAATACGGCCCGGGATCAGGATGGCGCCGCCCAGCTGACGGAGATGATGGATCGCTTCGGCGGCCAGGCTTCCCAGCTTTTGCGGGATCTGATTCCATCGTACGCATCCCGGCTCGTGCGAGCGCGCACCAGCTATCGGCCACAGGAAATCGAGGGCCGCGTCTATCCCCCCCGCCAAGACGACACGCGGTTGCATGTCGATGCTTTTCCCAGCCGACCCGCGCGGGGGCGCCGTATTTTGCGCTTGTTCACGAATATCGCCGGTGACGGCGCCGCGCGTCGCTGGTGCGTCGGTGAACCCTTTCCGGGCTTTGCGCAAAAATTCATGCCTCGCATCAAACCGCCTCTGCCCGGCAGTTCATGGCTGCTCGAGCGGCTCGGCATTACAAAAGAAAAACGCAGCGCCTATGACCACTACATGCTCGCCCTGCATGATCAAGGGAAGCTGGATGCGCAATATCAAAAGCAAGCAACCAAGACGAATGTGGAATTTGACGCGGGCGCGACCTGGTTTTGTTTCACTGACCAGGTCTTGCATGCGGCCCTCGCCGGCCATGCAGCTCTCGAACAAACCTTCTATCTGCCGGTCGAGGCGATGTCCGCTCCCTCGCACTCGCCTCTGCGTGTGCTCGAAGGCTTGACGGGACGGGCTCTGGTATAGAGCCGATATTTCCAGGAAGGCCGCACGTCGAAAGTGCCCGCTCGAACTTGACCGCGCTACCGGCGCTTCCTAGGCTCGCGGCGGGATAGCGCTTACGCGGAGCCAGGGATGGGACAGTTTTCGACCCGGCCGCCGCATTCGGCTCTGCCGCCGAGGCCTGCGAAGAATTTCGGGCTCCACGCCGGAAAAGGTTTCCTCGTGACCGGGGCGGCGGGCGGGGTAGGGTGCGCCGCGGCCGCGGTGCTGGCGGCTCGTGGCGCCCGCGTGGCGCTGGCCGATGTCCGCGCCGAGGCTCTGAAAGCGGCGGTAGCGACGACGGCGAGCCCGGAAGCGTTCGCCGTCGTGCTCGACGCGGCCGATCCTGCATCGATTGCCGCCGCCGTGCGCTCGGCCGAGGCGCGGCTCGGCCGGATCGACGGATTGGTCAATTGCGCGGCGATCGTCATCCATGCCGACCCGCTGGAGGCGGCCTGGGCGGATTGGGAGAGGATATTTCGCGTCAATCTGTTCGGCGCCTACGAGGCCTCCCGTCTGGTCGCCAAGTCGATGATCGCGGCGGGCGTGCGCGGCGCGATCGTCAACGTGGCCTCCGAGGCGGGCAAGAAGGGCCATGTCGACTCCCTCGCCTACAGCGCCACCAAGGCGGCTCTGATCAACATGACGCGAACGCTTTCGACGGCGCTCGCGCCGCACGACATCAACGTGAACTGCGTCTGCCCCGGCGGCGTCGCGACCGACATGCTGCGCGAGGTCGCCATCGCCTACGGCCAGTTGGTCGACGCGACGCCGGCCGAGGTTTTCGCGCAACTCGTCTCCTCGCAATTGCGGCGGCATATCGAGCCGGACGAAGTGGCGCGCACGATCTCTTTCCTTTTGAGCGACGACGCCGTTATAATTCGCGGGCAGGCGGTCAACGCGGACGGGGGAGACACGCCGTATTAGCGATAACCCCCTCTCCCGCTCTTGCGGGAGAGGGCTGGGGTGAGGGATGCGGGGATTACGACGGCTCTCATCCGGCGCTTCGCGCCACCTTCTCCCGCAAGCGGGAGAAGGGAATCAACAGAGGGGGAATCCGCCTATGAGAATCGCAGCAATCCTGGCCGCGGCGTCCGTCGTGGCTCTGACTTCAGGCGCGAGCTTCGCGGACGACGCCAAGCCTTTGTTCGTCTATGTTTCTCCTAACCCGATCGGGGTGAACGACTTCCTGAAACTAGGTAAGGTCGGCACGGAACGCGTCGCCAAGGCGCTCGGCGCCGACGCCAAGACCTACGAGAGCTCCGATCCGACCACGCAGCGTCAGAACCTCGAGGCAGCCGCGAAAGCGGGCGCGAAGATCGTCGTCGCGATCGGCTTCGAATTCAACGATATGCTTCCCGAGGTCGCGGTCGCCTATCCGAACGTGAAGTTCTTGCAGATCGACAGCTGTCCGTTCAAGAACATGAAGCCGAACATCTATTGCTCGGTGTTCCGCGAATACGAAGCGAGCTTCCTGACCGGTGCCGAGGCTGCGCTGACCACCAAAACCGGCAAAGTCGGAGCGATCAGCGCGCTCGATATACCTTTCCTCCACCGTTACACCGACGGCTTCATCGCCGGCGCCAAGCATGTCAAGCCGGACATCAAGATTTCGCCGACGCTCTGGGTCGGCGGCAATAATCCGTTCTCCGATCCCGCTCGCGGACAGGAACGCGGGGCGGCCATGCTCGCCGACGGCGCCGATCGCATTCTCGCCGCCGGCGCGGGGTCGAACGGCGGCATTTTCAAAGCCTTCCAGGACTCGCCCGACGCCTACGCCTTCGGCGTCGACGTGAACCAATGCCCGCAAGCCCCGGGCGTCGTTATGGACAACGTCGAGAAGAAGACAGACGTCGCCGTCGAACTCGCGATCAAGGGCATCTTTGGGGGTACGCAGCAGCCGGTCACCGCGCTCGGCCTCAGCGAAGGCGGCATGGCGCTCACCGGCTTCGAGCCCGACCTCGCGGCTTCTCAGTGCAAGATCGCTGCCTATCCCGACGCGATCGCCAAGGTGAAGGCGCTGCGCGATGAGATCGTCAGCGGCGCGATCAAGGTCGCCGATCCGATGATGGCCAAATAGGCCTTAGGCGTTGGCGATCACGGAGCTGGAAGCGATCGGCATCGTCAAACGTTACGGCGCCGTCCTCGCCAACGATCACGTCGATCTTTCCGTCGACGGCGGAGAGATTCACGCGGTAATGGGCGAGAATGGCGCCGGCAAATCGACCTTGATGAGCATCCTCTACGGCCTGCAGCCGCCCGATGAGGGGCGCATCCTCCTGCGCGGCGTCGAAATGCGCTTCGGCTCGGCGCTGGATGCGATCGCCGCCGGCATGGGCATGGTTCATCAAGC
>JBAQGU010000323.1:0-8817 GCA_049287975.1 Roseiarcus sp. | reverse complement strand
GTGTTCGATTGAGAAGTAGGTGCGTTGTACAATTGAGAAGGCTGAGGCTGAGGCGGAGGCGGAATCAGCGACGCACCCCAACCGGGAACGGCGGTAACCAGCGTTGCGGACATTGCCGTCCAAGCTATTGCTCGTATGACAGCCCAACCGGGAAAAAAACTTGAACGAACGGGCAAGACACCCTCCTTTTTTCGCACCTCAACCCAATTGAATAAACGAGAAAGTTTAAAGCGTCGTAGCTTACCGGTCGAGATGCAGCAAAAACGAACCTTTTTGAGGGAGACGCGCGCCCGAAGCCAGAGGCGCAAAACATCTCTCCACGCTCCCCCTGTCGGCGGATACCGAGCGCGACAATTTGACCACTCGACGCCCGCGCAATCGCCGCAACGCAAAATCTGGCGCGAGCGCGTGATAATTATGCTTTGAGCGTAGGACTTTCGCACGAATAGTGCAAATCTTCAGCGATTGCGCGCAAGAGTCCCGGCAAACCCATGGCGGATGATGAACTCGACCTTTCCTCGCTTTCGGACGACGAACTCGTCCCGCAGATGCACGACGATCTCTATGACGGCCTGAAAGAGGAGATCGAGGACGGCGTGCGCATCCTGCTGGAGCGCGGCTGGACGCCTTATGATGTGCTGACCAAGGCCCTCGTCGAGGGCATGCGGATCGTCGGCATCGATTTTCGCGACGGCATTCTGTTCGTGCCGGAAGTGCTGATGTCCGCCAACGCGATGAAGGCGGGAATGGCGATCCTGCGCCCATTACTGATCGCCACCGGCGCCCCCAAGATGGGCAAGATGGTGATCGGCACCGTCAAGGGCGACATCCACGACATCGGCAAGAACCTCGTCTGCATGATGATGGAGGGCGCCGGCTTCGAAGTGTTCGACATCGGCATCAACAACGGCGTCGAGAAATATCTCGCGGCGATCGAGAAGCACCGACCGGAAATCCTCGGGATGTCCGCGCTGCTGACGACGACCATGCCCTACATGAAGGTCGTGATCGACGCGCTGAAGGAAAAGGGCATGCGCGACGACTACATCGTGCTCGTCGGCGGCGCGCCGCTCAACGAATCCTTCGCCCACGCGGTCGGCGCCGACGCCTATTGCCGCGACGCCGCGGTGGCCGTGGAGACGGCCAGGACCCTGCTCGCGCGCCGCCAGGGCTCGCTGCAATCGCGAGAACGTGAACGCGCGACCTCAGCCCAGGCGTGACGCATGAACCCCGAGCGCGTTGCGGACGAAACCCAGACCGAGACCCACTGGCCGCGGCGCGTCGAGGCGCCTCTGCGCGTGCTGGTCCTGGCCTGCGGCGCGCTGGCGCGCGAAATCCTTATCCTTCGCGAAAGCCCGCTCAGCGCCTTCGACGTGACCTGCCTGCCCGCCTCGCTGCACAATCGGCCGGAGCGCATCGCGGAGGCGGTGCGGGGCAAGATTCGCGCAAATCGCGAGCGCTACGACGAGATTTTCTGCCTCTATGGCGATTGCGGCACCGGCGGAGCGCTCGACCGCGTCCTCGCCGAGGAGGGCGTGACGCGCATCGAGGGTCCGCATTGCTATGCCTTCTATGCCGGCGAGGCGCAATTCGACGCCATGATGGAGGCCGAGCCCGGCACGTTCTTCCTCACTGATTTCCTCGCGCGGCATTTCGACCGGCTGGTCATCGAAGGTTTGGGCCTCGATCGCTTTCCGCAATTGCGCGACGATTATTTCGGCAATTATCGTCGCCTGGTCTATCTGGCTCAGACCGACGACCCCGCCATCACGGAAAGAGCGGAGGCGGCCGCGCGCCGGCTCGGCCTCGCCTTCGAGCGGCGCTTCACCGGGCTCGGCGGAATCGAAGGGTTTCTGCGCTCGCCTATAGGCGCGGTCGCTGACCGCGCGACGCGCAGCCACCCGGAGATCGCGGCCACAGTGAGAAGCGCGGGTGAAGCATGGCCAACCTGACCATTCTCTACTGGCGCGACATTCCGAGCGAGGTGATCGTCAAATCGGGACGCAGCAGCGCCAGGCGCGAACTTTCGGAGCGTTTCATCCGAGCAATCGACGCCGCGGCGATGCGCGCCCAAACCTCCGACGCCGACGCCTATCTCGCGGAATGGCGCAGAGCGGAGCCGACCCCTTGCGGGGACGATCTCGAGGCGGAGGCCAGCTCCGCCGTCGCCCGACTCGAGGCCGAATACGATGCGCACCGTCTGGCCGAACTCGCCAAGCGCGGGGGGCGGGAGGGCTGAGAATCTAACGTGGGAAAAGAGCTTTCATTTCAAGCGTGCAATCAATGCTGATAGCACGGAGGCCGCTATGGGTCAGGTTCTCATTCGCAATCTGCCAGACGAGGTAATCGAGACGCATCGGCGGCGGGCGAAGGCGCTCGGCCATTCGCTGGAGCAGGAACTGCGCACGGTAATCGAAGCGGCAGCGACCTACTCGACCGCCGAGAAGCTCGCCATCCCCGAGTGGGCGCAAAGTCTGACGCCGCCTGGTCCGCAGACGGACGGGGCCGCGCTGATACGCGAAGACCGAGATCGGTGAAGAGCGTCGTCGTCGACGCCAGCGTCGCGGTTTGTTGGTTCGTACGCGAAACGGAGACGCCGTCCGCAAACCAGCTCACACGGGACGGCCTTCGCGGGAACGAACGACGCATCTCGCGTCGTTTTGCTCAACGACTGGCTTCAGGCTTCGTGAAGTTTCAAATCTCGGTCGGTTTCGATCCTCACCCTGGGATCCGCAGCGGTCTCCCGCCCAGAAATTCCGTCGCCGCCGAGCCCGCCGCCACGGCCCGCCGCAGGCTCGCCTCGATCGCCTCACCGTTCAGCCTTGCGGCCAGAAACGCCGCCACGAAAGCATCCCCCGCGCCGGTCGTATCGACGACCTCGACCGCCGGCGCCCTGACGCACCACCGCTCGGTTCCACGCCAAGCCTCGCAACCCGCCGCGCCGCGCTTGATCGCGACGACCGGATAGAGCTGGGCAAGCCGCTCGCCTTGCGCTTCGGCGTCGTCGGTCCCGGCGAGGACGGCGGCTTCTTCGGAATTGGGGAATAGCATCGCGGCGCCAGCGGTCCACCTTAGGAAATTCGCGGCGCCGACTTCGCGCAGGAATTCAGCGGAGCCGGGATCGACGCTGACCGGTCGCACGGCGCGACGCATCACGCGCAGAACGGCTTTCCGCGGGGACGGGGCGAACAACGAATAGCCGGAAATGTGGATGTGATCGGCTCGGTCGATCAGCGCGTCCGGAATGTCGGCGGCTTCGAGCGCGTCGTTGGCGCCGCGATCGGTCAGGAAGCTGCGTTCGCCCGTGGGATCGACGATCGCGATCAGACGGCCGGTCTCGCGGCTGGGATCGGCGGCCAGATGCGGCTCGACGCCGGCGCGGCGCAAAAGCTCGGTTTCGGCGGCATGATCCGCCGCGCCGACCCGGCCGACGAAATCGACGCTCATCCCGAAGCGCGCGAGCCAGACCGCCTGCGTCGCAGCCGAGCCGCCGGGGCGTTGCACGATCTTCGCCCGCCGATCCGAGCCGACGGCGATCGGACTCTCCAGCGCCACGGCGATGTCGATCATGACGTCGCCGATCGAGAGGACGCGGGGCGATCGAGCCCCCGCCTCAGCCACGCTCGAGCAGCTCGAGCTGGACGGCGATCGTCGCGGCGAGCGCGGCGTTGTTCCTCACCAGGGCCATGTTGGCCTCGAGGCTGCGCCCCTCGGTCAACTCGACGATGCGGCCGAGCAGATAGGGCGTCACATCCTTCTTCGAAACGCCCTTGGCCTTGGCTTCCGCGACCGCTTCGGCGATGCGCCGCTCGATCGCCTGCGGGTCGAGCGCCTTGTCTTCGGGGATCGGATTGGCGATCAGGAGGCCGCCGGGGCCGATCTGGCGTTGCAGGCGAATCATGCGCGCGAGATCCACCGGGCCGTCGCAGCGGTGATCGAGCTTGACGCCGCTGGAGCGGGCGTAGAACGCCGGGAATTCGTCGCAGCGATAGCCGCAGACGGCGACGCCCTGCGATTCCAGATATTCGAGCGTCTTGTCGATGTCGAGGATCGATTTCGCGCCCGCGCAGACGACGGCGACCTTGGTGCGCGAGAGCTCGACGAGATCGGCGGAAATGTCGAACGTCTCCTCGGCGCCGCGATGCACGCCTCCGATGCCGCCGGTAGCGAAAATCTCGATTCCCGCGACTTCGGCGATATACATCGTCGCCGCGACAGTGGTGCCCGCCGAGCCGTGTCGCGCGACGACGGCGGCGAGGTCGCGGCGCGAGGCCTTCACAACGCCGCCCGAAAGCCGGCTCAAATCCTCCAGCGCGGCACGGGCGAGGCCGACTTTGAACCGCCCCTCGATCACAGCGATCGTCGCCGGCGTGGCCCCGCCTCCGCGCACTGTCTCTTCCAGCATCAGCGCCGTTTCCAGGTTCCTGGGGTAGGGCATGCCATGGGTGATGATCGTCGATTCCAGCGCGACGATCGCTTTGCCTTGCGAAAGCGCGCTCGCGGCTTCAGACGAGAGGTCCAGGAGGGCGTTCGCCATCATGCTGGCAGCTCCGAGGGAAATCAGGCAAAGGGGCTCGAAGGTGGGAATAGCAGGTCGCGAAGCTCGCCGCGATCCCCTTCCCGCTCTTGTGGGAGGGGGCGCGAACCGCTGCCGAAGACCTGGGCTGTCCTCGGGCTTCCGAAGACCCCTGTGAAGAACGGGAGGGGAGCGCGGCGCCCCGTCGAGCGAGGTCTTTCCCCTGGCGAGCCGATGCGATAAGTTAATATAATGTGAATCGAGTCGGGACATGGAAGAACGCAAGCCGGAAGAAAGCAAGCCGGAACATCTCAAGGCGGTTCCCCCGAGCCTGCAACAGGCCGTCCGCCGTGCCCGGGTCGAAAGCGCTGAACAGAGCGAAGCCGTGGACGACTTGCGTCAGGCCGAGATCGTGCGGCTCGAATTGCTCGCGGACGCGATCCGGCCGATCCTGGATCAGGCGCCCGCGGACGTAGAGCTGTTCGACGCCGGCATCGTCCACGGCGAACGCCCGCGACTATTCATCGATATGATCAGCTTTGTCGATCTCGGGCATGATCGCCGGACGTATCGGTTTTTTCAGGACACCAGGCAGGGCCGCGTCCTGATCGCAGAGAGCGCGAATGTCGACCGTGTCGTCGCGGCGATGACAAATTATATCGCGCGCCGCCTCGTCGAGCGCGAGCAGGCGCTCGCTTCGGATTGGCGCAGCCGCTCCACGTCGGACGCAGCCATCAAAACGGGCGCGCGTGCGAAAAAATTGGCCGAGCGCGCGAGCGCCGCCAAGAACGGCGAGGCGGCGCCTTCGCTGTCCGACAAACGCGAAGTGGCCGCCGGGGGATTTTGGGTCAGGGCGGCTGATATTTTCAGCTTCCTCTTGATGACGCTGGGTTCGTTCGCGCTGGTGGCAATCTTGTGCCTCGGGGCCTGGGCCGCTTGGAGCGCATGGGGGCGGGCGTTCTGGGCGGCCAATTTCGGATCGCCGCCCTTCTGACCGGCAATGCGGGCCTTCAGTCAGATCGAAGGGGCCTCACGCTCGCCGATCTCGGAGCTTTCGAACAGCAGCCCACGTTCCCGCGCGCCGACCCGCCAATGCGGACCCGAGCGCTCGATCCCTATCAGGTAGTAGCCGGCGCGCTGGCGCGGATCTGCCGTCGCCGCCGAGGCGGAGGGGGCGCCGATGACGGGAACGAGCCCGCCTTCCCGGCGCGTCGCAGACGAAGGCAGATAATGCACCATCCGCTTGTGCGCGTGGCCATGCAGAATTGCCTCGGCGCCGAAATGGGCGATCGTCCGCTCGAATTCGCGTGCGTCGTCGAGGCCGCGCAACGGGGGGGAACCTCCGCGCGAAAGCGGCGGGTGATGGATCAGGATCACGCGCGCGAGCCCGCGGGCGCCCGTATCCTCCAGCATCCGGCCCAGCGAAGCCAGTTGCCTGCGGCCGAGACGGCCCGACGCCATCAGCGGCGCGGTGGGAACGCCCGAATTCAGTCCGATCAGCGCAATTTCGCCGCGTACGCGCAAGTAGGGAAACGGCTCGACGCCGGGCGCGCCCGAATCGCCCGAGGTCCAGGGCGCAAAGACGCGAGCGAGCCCTTCCATCGCATCGCGCACATAGGCGTCGTGATTGCCGGGGGTGAAGCTCACGTTCGCCGGATCGCCCAGGGTCTTCATCCAGCTGGCCGCACGATCGAACTCGGCGGCCAGCGCGATATTGACGGCGTCTCCGGTCATCGCGACGTGATCGGGCTTTTGCGCGCGAAGGTCGGCGACCAATCGGGCGAGCATCGCCATGTCGTTGAGCCGCTCGCGTCCCCGCTTCCAATTGACATATCCCATGAAACGCTTCAGCCGCATTTCCCGTAAGCCCGGAAAGGGCGCGGGACTGAGGTGCGCGTCGGAGAGATGCGCGATTGTGAAAGTCATGCGTCGGGTCCGGCGCGCCGGCGCGGCAACCGCCTCGACGGCGGCCGCGAACCAGGATTGCGTTTGATTTTGCCTGAATTGGGGGAGAGACTTATGGCGACCCGCCCGTGGAGGCAAGACCGCCCCCGACGCGACCGACCTCGACGCTCCTTGGTCGGGCGGATCACGATGCGGCTCGCGCATCTGAGCTTTCTCGTGACCCGGCCGATGACCCTCGGTGTGCGTGGGATCGTGCTGGACGCCGCGAGCGCTGTGATGCTCGTAAGACACAGCTATGTCGCGGGTTGGCACCTGCCGGGGGGCGGCGTCGAGGCGGGCGAGACTTGCGAGGCGGCGCTGGCGCGCGAGCTTCGGGAAGAAGCCAACGTGATCGTCGAGGCGCCGACGATCCTGCACGGGCTGTTCTTCAACGCGAATGTATCGCGACGCGATCATGTCGCGGTCTATGTCATCAGGCGCTTTTGCGTCACGGGCGAGCGGGCGCCCGATCGCGAAATTCTGGAGGCCCGGTTCTTCGCTCGCGACGCTTTGCCGGAGGATGCGACGCGAGGGACCCTCGCCCGCCTCGGCGAGATCTTCGAAGAGCAGCCCCTCTCGGCGCTTTGGTGAGGGCGCGGATTTCGCCGAGCTTTCGGTCGCGCGCGGCTCCGTGTTAGAGCGCCCGTCGCGAGGACCCTGGAACCGCCATGCCCGATCTGCCGCTGATTATCGAACCGGAGACGCCGTACGACGAGGAAGCCATTCTTCGGCTCAACGAGCGCGTATTCGGGCCGGGCCGTTTCGCGCGCACCGCCTACCGCCTGCGCGAGACTACGGCCGCCGATCTGTCGCTGAGTTTCGTCGCCCGGGTCGGCACCCTGCTCGTCGGCGCGAACGCGATGACGCCGATCTGGATCGGGGAGACGCCAGCCCTCCTGCTTGGCCCGCTGATCGTCGAGCCGGTGTTTCGCAGCCGGGGCATCGGCGAGGCGCTCGTCACGCGCTCGCTCGAAGCCGCGCGCGCCGGCGGCGCCCGGCTGGTCGTCCTGGTCGGCGACGAGTCCTATTACGGCCGGATGGGATTCGCGAGGACGCCCCTTGGGCGCGTCGTCCTGCCGGGGCCGGTCGATCCGGCGCGGGTGCTGCACTGCGAATTGCAGCCGGGCGCGTTCGAGGGCGTGAAGGGGAAAGTGCGGGGGGCGTAGGCGCTCGCCACTCGCCGCGCCTTCAATACGGAGTCCCTTCCTTTCGCGAGAAAACGTACCTGCCATCGGCTCCCATGCGGCCATGCATGTCGGCGTCGGGATAGCTCACTTCATCGCCCGCCGTGCGGTCGCCGACGACGAGCAGGAGCACATCCTCGGCGGATCGGTTGACGAACCGACGGGCATTTCCGGTGACTGACGGGAAGCCGGCGCACATGCCCGCGCGCAGCGCTTCGACGCCGGCATCGGTCTCCAAATCGACTTCGCCCTGGAGGACATAGATGAACTCATCCTGCCGCGAGTGCGCATGGCGGGCGGAGGACTGACCGCCCGGAACGATGCGCGTGATATTCACGCCGAAATTCGTGAGACCGGCGTGATTGCCGAGGCGACGGTTCCAGCGCTGCTGGTTAGCGGCGTGGTAAGGCTCCGGATAACCCGTCGCGTTGCTTTCTGGTAGCGTCAAAGGGTCGAATCCCTACCTTTCCGGCATCACCGACCTCCCTTCTCCTCAAGCCGCCGCTCGTGCCCTCCTTGTGGCGGACCGCAGGCGCCGATTTCAGTTCTGCATGAAGCGATTTCAAAGCGTTGGGCGCCTTTTTCTGTCACTTTCTCGTTCTTGCGACTCTCAGTCGGAGCGCACGGTCAGCCGCGCGCCCCGTGTACCAGATCTTGTGGCTTCGACGCTTCCGAGACCATACCATTTCCCGGCGTGGATTCAATCTTTTCAAGCCGTTGCGGCGCCATTTCCCGGCGACTCGGTTTTGCCGTCGGATCCTCTCGCTCCGCGATCCGGCCGAAACGCCTCGGTTCAAAAGTTTGCTCCAGACTGGGCTCGAGAGACCCGTGACCCGACCACGGTCGAAGAGGCCTGACGACCTCAAAAGACACCCTAGCACGAATTTGGTTTCTCCGAAAGAAAAATCGAAGAAAAATCGACGCGCTCCGTCCGAACCGCCGCCCTTCATGCCCGGCCTCGAGCAGCCTCGAGCCGGGCATCCAAGCGGCGCCTCGGCGATTATCTCGAGGACGTCGGCCTTGGACACGCGGGTCAAGCCCGCGCATTACGAAGCTGAAGGCGGCGCGCTTATATTTGGGCGACGCCTTTGCTCGCAGCGACATTCGAAGCGTTACGGTTTCGCCGACTCACAAACTATCGGGAGTCGCCTATCTTGGCGGATGGGCTTCAGC
>JBAQGU010000322.1:0-10738 GCA_049287975.1 Roseiarcus sp. | reverse complement strand
GGCCACATAGAAGAGGACAAGCTCGAACCGGCGTTGATGGATGCGATGAACCTGTCGCCGCGCGGCATTCGCGAGCACCTCGAGCTCAACAAGCCGATCTACGCGCGCACGTCTGCTTACGGACATTTCGGCCGCGCGCCCGACGCCGAGGGCGGCTTCTCCTGGGAGAAGACCGACTTGGCCGAGCAATTGCGAGGTCTGGCGTAATCGCCAAGTCCATCTCCGCGCCGCTCGCAGCGAGCGGCGAATCCGACGCCGCCGAGCCCCGCTCGGGCCGGCGTCGGTTGCTTCATGGCCGCATCAGGGGCAAGACGCTACGCGCCCATCACGCGCGCCTCGTCGCGGAACTGCTGCCGCGATTGCAGGTGGATACGGCGGCGTTCGCCGAGGGCGAGCCGCTGTTCGCGTTCCGTCCGCGCGAGGTCTGGCTCGAGATAGGCTTCGGCGGCGGCGAGCATCTCGTTGCCCGGGCCCGCGAAAATCCCGATGTCGGCTTCATCGGCTGCGAGCCCTTCGTCAACGGCGTCGCCAAGCTGCTGGCGGCGGTCGACGCCCAGGGGCTCGCCAACGTGCGCATTCGTGCGGGCGACGCGCGCGCGCTGATCGAGGCAGCGCCGGCCGGGAGCCTGTCGCGCATATTCATCCTCTATCCCGATCCCTGGCCGAAACGCCGGCAGCACAAGCGGCGGCTGATCGATGAGGAAACAATCGCGGGGCTGGCGCGGGTCGCGCGGCCGGGCGCCGAATTGCGCTTTGCAACCGACATCGACGATTACGCCGGCTGGGCGCTCCGCCGTTTCCTCGCTTCGAATGAGTTCAGATGGGAAGCGCGCCGCGCGGACGACTGGCGAATCCCGTGGGAGGGATGGGCGCCGACTCGTTATGAGGCCAAGGCGCGCGCCGCCGGGCGTTCGTCGGCATATTTGACATTTCTGAGGCAATAACGTGCAAGACTTACATCGTGAAACTCGTTGTGATTCGTAAACAATTGTTGGGTTAACCTGTGTACCGATGCAACGTCGAGGATCGACATGACCGACCATCCAGATCGCCGCACGGTCTTGAAAGGCGTCGCCGCTTCGGCGTTCGCGTTCGGCGGATTCGGCGAAGCCTATGCCGCCGAAGGCCTGCAATATGACGAACCGCAGCCGTTCTCCTACGATCTGTTCAAGGCGCGCGCCCGCGCCAACGCGCACGCGCCCTATGTACCGCCGACGCGCCCCGCGCCGGATGTCGTGCAGAAGATCAACTACGAGGAATGGGGCAAGATCAAGTTTCGCATCGAGGACGCACTGTTCGCCGACGGTCCGGGCCGTTTCCCGGTGAGCTTCTTCCATCTCGGCCTGTTCTTTCAGAAGGCCGTCGACATGCATGTCGTCGAAGGCGGGGTCTCGCGCCGGATCATCTACGATCAGTCCTATTTCGACATGCCCGCCGATTCGCCGGCGCGGCAATTGCCGAAGGGCGCGGGCTTCGCCGGCCTCAAGATTCAGGAATCGCGCGCGGGGTCGCTCGACTGGAAGAAGAACGACTGGGTCGCCTTTCTCGGCGCGGCGTATTTTCGCGCGATCGGCGAGTTGCGCCAATACGGGCTCTCGGCGCGGGGAGTCGCGCTCGACGTCGCGGTCGCGGACCGTCCCGAGGAATTTCCCGACTTCACCCAATTCTTCATCGACTCCAAGGAAGGGGAAGATTCGATGCTGCTCTACGCGCTGATGGAGGGACCCTCGATCATCGGCGCCTATCGCTTCCAGATGCAGCGCGGCAAGGGCGTGATCATGGACATCGAGACGACGCTGTTCACCCGCGCCGCGGTCTCGCGGTTCGGAATCGCGCCGCTGACCTCGATGTACTGGTTCTCCGAAACCAAGAAAGACACCGCGGCCGACTGGCGTCCCGAGGTGCACGATTCCGACGGCCTCAGCATGTGGACCGGCGGCGGCGAGCGGCTCTGGCGTCCCCTCAACAATCCGCCGCACATCATTGTCTCGGCCTTTTCGGACAACAACCCGCGCGGCTTCGGGCTGTGCCAGCGCGACCGCGCCTTCGATCACTACCAGGACGGCGTCAATTACGACCGGAGACCGACGCTCTGGGTCGAGCCGCTGCCGAGCGCGCAAGGCGAGGGGTGGGGCAAGGGCGCGATCCAGCTCTGCGAGATTCCGACCGACGACGAAATCCACGACAATATCGTCGCGATGTGGGTGCCGGAAAAACCCGTCCCCGCAGGGGCGGAACTGACGCTGGACTATCGCCTGTACTGGCTCGCCGACGAGCCGTTTCCACCGAAGCTCGGCCGCTGCGTCGCCACGCGCCTCGGCCGCGGCGGCCAGCCCGGACTGCCCCGGCCCAAGGGGGTCCGCAAATTCGTGGTCGAGTTCATGGGCGGCCCGCTCGCGACGCTGCCCTACGGCGTCAAGCCGGAAATGGTTACCACGGCGTCGCGCGGGTCCTTTGGCGGCTATCGCATGGTCGAGGCGGTTCCCGACGACGTGCCCGGCCACTGGCGCATCGAGTTCGACTTCACCGTGGATGGGACCGACCCCGTCGAGATGCGCTGCTTCCTGCAGGCTGGCGGGCAGACGCTGACCGAGAACTGGATGTTCCAGTATCACCCGTTCTGAGGCGACGCCGCTCTCATGCCCGGCCCAGCGATGGCATTTCCCGGTCCGGATCGCGTGGTCTACATTGAGCTCTTGACGAGGCGGCTCGCGGCCTACGGCAACCGGACCTGTCTCAGGCATAACGGTCAGGAAATTGTCGCCGGCGACTTTCTCGCTAGAATTCACCGCTACGCGCGGGTGCTCCGTGGCCTCGGCGACGTCACGGGATGGTCGGTTGGCAGACGAGTTCCCAAAACACGTCGTGTAGTAAATGTCTCGAGGACTTGCGGTGTTGGCGGACGAGAGGCGTGGCCAAATCGGCGCGCGCCGGCAGCGGAACCGTGGATGGCTTCGCCTCGCTTAACAAGAAACGAACGGTTATCATATTGATGTGACTAGATAAATTTCGTATGGAAAAAGAGAGGTGATGAAGCCTGGTCGTCCTCCGAAAGCGGCCTCAGTGTACGGAAAAGCGGAAGGTCCGTTTCATCCAAGGGGGCTGGCCGGAGGCCGGTGCGGAACCTGCCAATGACGGCTCAGGAGAATTACGGATATTTCTTCCCAAAAACCGGATTGTTTGTTAGGTTCAAAATTCTCTCGATCTGGGTCGCTGCTCCGCGATGAAACGAGCCATCTACTGAAATATATCGTCAAATCAGGCAATGCGGCAAAAAGGGGGCGGCCCGAGGCGAAAAATTTGGAAAGCATCAAAGGGCGTTTGGAAAACTTGTAACCCATTGCAATTCCACAAAACCGCCAAAAGATTTGTTTGGAAAAGCTTTGGAGCAAAACACGCGAGTTTTGGAGAAGCTTGGAAAAGGCTTGGAGGGCGCCTTTATTCCGCCACCGTTGGCTCCTGCCACCAGCGGCCTCCGATCGAGCTGGATCGTCATTGCGAGGAGCGAAGTTCCGAAGCAATCCAGGGGTAGCTTTCGTACGGAAAAGGAGAAGTAATGAAGCCGTTCGTCCGCGAAAGGCGGCCTGAGTGCATGGAAAGGCGGATGGCTCGTTTCATCCAAGGGGACCGGCCGGAGGCCGGTGCGGAACTTTATGTGAGGTCGCCGGGGTCACGCGCTCCGATCGCGGTCAGCGACCGCGACCCGAACGATTCGAGCGTTGCGATCGAACTTGCTCGGGAGACTCTCGAATCGAAATTCAGACGCCTCAGAGAAGGGTTCGGTCAACGATGCCTCAGATCGGCCGCGGGGAAAGATTCCGACGGCTCCGCGCGTCAGCCAGGGCCTGGCGAGACCGAGAAGGCCAGGCAAGGGGGCGAGCGCGCGAGCGGTGACCGCGTGCACAGGCTTCAGCATCGTCGGGTCGAGTGTTTCGATCCGCGCGGCGTGGATATGGACCGGCGCCGCGGTCGCGCGAGCGACCGCCCGGAGGAACGCGCACTTTCTTTGATCGCTTTCGATGCAATGAACTTCGGCGCCTTGAATTTCCGCCAGCTGGATCGCTATGACCATCCCGGGAAACCCTGCGCCAGAGCCGAGGTCGACCCAGCGGCGAGCGAGCGGAGCAAAGGCCAACAACTGAGCGCTGTCAGCGATATGTCGAGCCCAGACTTGAGAGAAGGCGCTCTCGGATATCAAGTTGGTGGCCTTTCGCCAGCGCGCGAGCAGATCCACGTACGTGTCCAAGCGGGCTTCCATGCGGCTGTCAGCGCCGATAAAGGCGAGGGCCGCGGCGCGATCGTCAGTCACTCAGTCGCCTCCTCCAGGGGTCGGCGCCCACGAGATCCCGAACAGGATTTCCCTCGTCGGCGCGGTCTCGGCTTCCCTATTCTTCGAGGCGGAGTTCACGGAGCGAGCGAGGCGACATAAGCCGCTATGGAGATCATGTCGTCCGTCGTCAGTTTCGCTACGACCGGCCGCATGAGCAGGGAAGCCGAGCCCGCTCGGGCGCCAGACTGAATGTCGTAAATCTGCCGGACGATATAGCTGGTGGAACGTCCCGCGATCGGGGGAACCGCGCCGAGGCCTTTCAAGCCCGGGCCATGACACGTCGCGCAAGGAATGGTCTTGCCGTCGCCCCCTGTGGTCGCCAGTTTTTCGCCTTGCGCGAGACTGCCGACCGGGACGTAGGCGACGAATCCGCTCCTCGGGTCGCGCAGTTCGGTCCGCTCCAGGTTCTCTGGGATTTCGACGATGCGGTGGCCAAGCGGCTCCGTCTCCGTACCCGAGGCCGGCGCCCACAAGGTCCCGAAGATCACCTCGGTCTTCGGCACGGTTTCGGCTTCGATGACGCGAACCCAGGGCCGATACGTCAATTTGGAAAAATAAGCCGCGGCGACCTTCACGTCCTCGTCGCCCGCATGCTTGGCGGTCTCGACCATAAAGGTTTGTGGGCGGGTCGTCGGCACGGCGCTCCTTCTGCGTCCGGATTGGAAAGCCGCGATCTGCTGCGCGATATAGGTGGCGGACAGGCCGGCGAGAGGCGCGTTCTCAGGGCGGCCTTGCCCATTTGGCAGGTGGCACATGCCGCAAGGCCTCACCTCGGGGCCACGGCCGTGCGCCACCACGTCGGGCATGGGCGGATGGTCCTCGGGGAACCAGTCGGGGGCGTTGAAGAGGTCGGATATCTGCTTGCGGGTGAATGAGGTCTTGCTCCCCGGAACAGTCTTCTCGAGCCCGTCGTCCGGCGGCGGTTTCACGCCAGGAGCGAGAACAGGATAGGCCCAGGGCGGTGGCGCCTGCTGGGCCGCCACGGGCAGGGTCAGCAAACAAAACGTCGCCGCAGCGACGATCCAACGGCCGTCCCCACGCGTCACTCGAGTCCCTCCGACTTCACGAGTTTTCGGCCGCCAGCGAGGCCAGATATTTGTCGGCTTCCTCGGGAACCGCGAACCAGGGGAAAAAGTCGAGCGGATTGTCGAACCCGTTGGCGATGCGCCGCGCGAGCGCCGGATACGCCTGCGCCGATCCCATGATGTTGAGCACGTGGGGCGCCGGCGGTTGCAGGAGCGCGTTGGTCCAGCCGGTCACGAATTGGGCATAGCTCCAATATTTGTCGAACGCCGCCTGCATGAATGCAGCGTCGAACGGCCGCTCGCCGTGCGCGAGGATGGCGTCCAGATAGATCTTGGCCGCTTTCGAGGCATTGTTCGATCCCTGGCCGGTGATGGGATCGTTGAGGCAGACGGAGTCCGCGAACCCCATCACGAGCGCGCCCGACGGGAGTCGTCCGACGGGGCGTCTCACTGTCGGTGGGAAGGCGCCGGTCAGAATGCCGTTGGCGTCGGTCAGTTCGATCGACCGGCAGCGCTCGGCTTCCCAGGGCAGGAAAGTATCGAGGATCCATTTCGATTTGGCCAGATGCTCCGCCGGTGTCTTGACGTCGCGCCAACAATCCATCGGACCGCCGGGAATGCCTTCGAAAACCATGATCTCGCATGGCCCCGACGTGGTCAGCGCCGGAAACACGAAATACTCCCCGACCGTCGGAATGAGGTTGAAACAGACGGCGGAATGCTCGGGTCGCGGCGTCATGCCGTGAACATAAGTCAGCGCGAGCGCGCGCTGCGGTTTGTCGAACGGCGATTTGTCGGCGTCGCGCTCGAATAGAGCGGCGATCTCTCCCTTGCCGGCGGCAACGATCACGAGATCGGATTCCTCGGCGTAATGTTCGAGGTCGCCTCCGCCGGCCGCGTGAATCGTCAGGCGGCCGCCATAGCGTGTGAACTCATCCATCCAGGCGGGAATCTTGACGCGCTGATCGACGCTCTGCGCCGGCCGGTCAAACTTGCCGTTCCAGTCGATCGCCTTGGCGCCCGACCCGTCGGGCGCGGGGACGCTGAAATTGATCGAATCGACGGTCGGACAGGTCTTGTCCCAGAAGTTCAGCTCGAGCTCGCGTTCGTTTTGAAGGGCTGCGTCGAACATGCATTGGCTCGACAGAACCTTGCCTTGCGCAATCTCCTCCTGATCGCGATCCTGAACGATTTCGACGTCGTAACCTTCCTCGCGCATCAGGCCGATACCGAGCTGCAATCCCGCCTGCCCGCCGCCCACGATGACGATCCTACGTTGACTTCCCATCACATCCTCCTCGTCCTCGAAGTCGAGCAATTCAGGCCATCAGAAGCGGTATCGCGGCCTCGGCGCGCTCCGGGCCCATCGCGGTGTAGCCGCCATCGACGCGCAGGTCCGTTCCGGTGACGAAGCTCGCATTGTCCGACAGCAGGAAGGCGACGGCTTCCGCGACCTCGGCGGGGTTTCCGGTGCGGCCCAGCAAGTGGAACGGCCGCGCTACGCCGTCGGTCTTGGCGCGATCGCCCTGGGTCAGCTGGTTCATGATATTCGACCAGGTCCAACCCGGCGATACCGCGTTGACGCGGATGCCGTCGGGCGCGAGGTCCATCGCCTGGTTGCGCGTCAGTTGCAGGATGGCGGCCTTGCAGACGGGATAGACCCAACGCCCGGTCTGCGCGACCCGAGACGAAATCGAGCCGAAATTGACGATCGCGCCCTTGACCTTGGCGAGATGCGGCCGGGCGGCCTGCATCAATATGACGGAGCCGACGAGATTGACGTTGAATGCGGCAAGCCAGTCGCCGCGGGTCGTCTCGGCGCCGTTGTCGAGATAGGTGCAGGCGACGTTGACGAGGAAGTCCAACCGCCCGGAGCCTTCGACGGTCTTTTCGACGAGCGATTGGATATCCTGGTCGCTCGCGATGTCCGCGCGGATGAAGCGCGCCTTGGGGCCGATGCGATCGGCGGTGGCGGCGCCGTCGGCCTCGTTGATGTCGGCGATCACGACATTGGCGCCATAACCGACGAGCGTCTCTGCGACCGATTGGCCGATCATTGTGGCCCCGCCGACGACGATCGCGGTCTTGTCGGATAGTCCTCGCATTGCCATTTCCCCCTGTTGTGCCGGCCCTGCTGACGGCCTGTCGTTGCGACGTTCGGGAAGCTACGGACACTTGGCCGCCGAGTAAAGGAGCCGGTCGATGCGCCGCGGCTCTACCCGCGGGAAGCGGTGACGGGAGAGCCGCGACCTCGCTCAATACCTACTTCGCGGGATCCTTGGGGCTCCAGAGAATGGTGTCGGAGGTCTTCTCGTAGGCCATCCCGTCGGGGTAGGAGATCGCCTCCATTTGCAGGCCCCAAGGCGCTTTGAAATAGACGATCGCCTGACCCGCGGCGGGTCCCTGGGTGACAGGCACAGGGCCGAACAAGGTCCAAACGCCTTTCGAGCGCAGGTATTTGTCGGCGGCCTTGATGTCGTCGACGTAGAACGCGATGTGATAGCCGCCGACATCGCTATTCTTTGGCTGAACGACCTGCTGATCAGGCGAGGTATAGCTGAACAATTCAATGTTTGAGCCATAACCGCAGCGGACCATGGTGATCTGGGTGATGACCGCGCGCGGGTTGACGTCGAGCGCGTCCTTCATGAAGTTACCCTTGTTATCCGAAAAGGGTCCGAACGACATCGCCTTCTTGCAGCCGAGTACGTCGACGAAGAACGTCACTGCCTGATCCATGTCGGGAACGGTGATGCCGGTGTGATCGTGCCCCCGCATTCCGGGAAGACCGTCGGCGAACACGGGAGCGCCGAGCCCTGCGCCTAGCGCCGCGAAACCGAGTCCGATGAAACCATTCAAGAGCTTTGACATTCCTTACTCCCTCTCTTCGCGACGACGAACTATTTCGCGCCGTTTTCCTCGACAGCGTCCCCGACGCCGCTCCCGCGCCCGAGCCATCCCGGATCGATTCGCGGCAAGGGAATCGCGTCGAGCAGCGCGCGGGTGTAGGCGGATTTGGGCGAGGCGAACACCTCTTCGCAGCCGCCCTCCTCGATGATCCGCCCGTTGCGCAAAACGTAGACGCGGTCGCAGATCGCGCGGATCACCGAGAGATCGTGGCTGATGAACGCCATCGAGAGCCCGAGATCGCGGGTCAGGCCCCTCAGCAAGTTGAGCACCTGGGCTTGCGTCGAGACGTCGAGGCCAGAGACGATTTCGTCCGCAAGGACGAAGTCGGGCGCGAGCAGGGCGGCGCGAGCGATGCCGACGCGCTGACGCTGCCCGCCCGACAATTCGTGGGGATAGCGATCCAGACACGCGGCCGGAAGGCTGAAACGGTCAAAGATGGCGCGTGCGCGGATTTCGGCGTCGGCCTGGTCGCGTGCGACGGCGTGAAAGATCATCGGCTCCAAGACGATCCGGCGGATCGAATGGCGCGGATTGAGCGAGGCCATCGGATCCTGAAAAATCAGCTGCATGCGACGCCGCAGCGGCCGCATCGCCGCTTCCGGCATGCGCGTGATTTCGGCGCCGTCGAACCGGATCTGTCCCGCGGCGACGTCGACGAGCCGCAACAGCGCGCGCCCGAGCGTCGTCTTTCCCGAGCCGCTTTCGCCGACGATGCCGACGGTTTCCCCGCGGCCGATCCGCAAACTGACGCCATGCAAGACTTTCACGCCGGGTTTCGCGCCGCCGAACAGACCTTTTCGAGCGCCGTAGACGACCTCGATATCGTCGGCGACGAGGATTTCGCCCGTCATGGCGGAGCCCGGCCGCTCGCGGCCAGCTCCGCCCGCAAGCCGGCGACGACTTCATCGGGGATCGGCCGCAGGCCCGCGTCCGGCCGGTCATATCGCGGACTGGCCTCGATGAGCGCGCGGGTATAGGGGCGCCGGGGCGTAGTCAAAAGGTCCGCCGTCCGGCCCGCCTCGACCACTCTGCCCCCAAACAGCAGCGTAACGCTGTCGCAAATCTGCGCGACGACGCCGAGGTCGTGCGTCACGAACAGGACCGCCGTCCCGTGCGCGGTCTGCATCGCGCGGATCAGTCGCAGGATTTGCTTCTGCACGGTCACGTCGAGGGCCGTGGTCGGCTCGTCGGCGACGATCAGCCTCGGCTCCAACGCGAAGGCGCTCGCGATCAGCACGCGCTGGCGCATGCCGCCGGAGAGCTCGTGCGGAAAGCAGCGCAGCACACGTTCCGGCCCCTGGATTTGCACTTCGTCGAGCAGCGCGAGCCCGCGCGCCCTTGCCGCGCGAGCGTCGAGGCCGCGTTGCAGCCGGAGGCCGTCGGTCAATTGCGCCTCGATGCGGCGGCTGGGATTGAGCGCGGTCAAGGGGTCCTGCGGTATCAGCGCGATTTTTTCCCCGATCAGGCCCCGCCGGGCGTCCGTCGGCATGGTCAACAGGTCCACGCCCTCGAACCGCACCGCGCCTCCGGTGACGCGGACCGTCCGCGGGAGGATCCCCAAGATCGCCTTGGCGATCGTGGATTTTCCGGCGCCGCTCTCCCCGACCAGGCCGCACGTTTCGCCGCGTCGGACTTCCAGCGAGACGTCGTGCAGGATGACGGCGCGATCGCGGTCCGAGACCGCACTTAGCTGCGATACCGCGAGTACCGGCGCGCTCATCGGCGCATCACCGGGTCGAGCGCGCGGCGCAGTCCCTCGCCGAGCAGGTTGAAGGCGAGCACCGTCAAAAAAAGCGCGACGAGTGGCGCCAGCAGCACCCACCAACCCTGATGCAGGATCTGCCGCCCCTGCGCGATCATGCCGCCCCAGGTCGGTACGTCAGAGGAAACCGAGAGCCCGACGAACGAGAGAATGGCCTCGACGATCACCGCGATGCCCATTTCCAGGCTCGTCAGCGCGATGAGAACAGGGATCACGTTCGGGAAAATCTCGCGGATCAGGATCCGCATCTGGGGAAACCCGATGACGCGCGCGGCCGTGACATAGTCGCTCTCAGCCTGTCCCATCGTCTCTGCGCGCACGACGCGGCAGAACCGCGTCCAGTCGATGATTGCGATGGCTGAGATCACCGAGCCGACGCCGGGGCCGATGACGGCCACCAGCAGGATCGACAGCAGGACTGGCGGAAAGGCCATCCAGATTTCCACCAGACGCGAGATCGTCGCGTCGATCCAGCCCCGATACCATCCGGCGAGCAGGCCGAGCGCAGCGCCCAGCGTCGTGGCGAGGAAGGACGCCGCGAAAGCGACCGTCAGCGCGACCCGCGAACCGTAGATGACTCGCGAGAGCGCATCGCGGCCCAGATCGTCCGTGCCGAACCAATAGCCCGGCTCGGCGCCGGCGAAGCCGAACGGGGGCGTTGCGCCGAGAATGAGGTCCTGTTCGAGCGGATCCTTGGGCGCGATCCAGGGG
>JBAQGU010000321.1:0-2325 GCA_049287975.1 Roseiarcus sp. | reverse complement strand
CGCACCGCAGCGTCGTCGGCGCCCGCGAGCGCGTCGGCGGTGACGATCGCCTCGCGCAGGCGCCGCTCGGCGTCGTCGTGCCGCTCCAGCGCGACATAAAACGTCTTGCCGGCGGATTTGCGCGGCGTGAACAGCGCGTCGGCTTCGGCGGCGAGTTTTTCACGCAGCGCGGACAGCGCGCTGAGGCCGGCGGAGCTCGCCGCCAAGGTTTCCGCCAACCCGCCGCGCTCTCGGAGGAGGTCCCGGCCGCCCTTGCGCAACGCCTCGGCCGTGAGGCCGAACTCGGCGCCGAACTGCCCGCGATCGACCGGCCCCAGCCAGCGTTGCAGATGATCGTCGGGCAAGGGCTGGTCGTTTTCGTCGACGAGCGTGTTCTTGGCGCCCTTGCGGCGCTTCAGGCCCTGCAACGAGCCGTCCGCCATGCGCAGCGCGCCGCCGACCCGCAGCAGCCGCATATCGTGCGCGAAATCGTAGGTCGTCTGCGTGGGGAAGCCGAACAGCAGGTCGCTGACCGCCGAGAGCGTCGTCGTCTTGCCCGATTCGTTGGCGCCGAGCACCACGTGCAGCGCCGCGCCAGGACAAAAGCTCAAGGCCCGATCGGCGAACCGTCCATAGGGCGCAAGAGTCAGCCGCTCGATCCTCACGAAGACGCGTCCGCGCTCAAATAGTCGCGCGCGAGCGCCACGCGCGCGACTACGGCTAGGGGATCGTCGGCGGCGATTTCATCGCGCTTATGGCGCGGCAGCTTTTCGGCGACGGTTCGCATGATCTCGGCAACCGCGGCGGCGAATTCGGGATCCTCGGCCGCCGCGGCCAACAACGCGGGAATGTCGAGCGCGTCGGGCTCCGCCGTCGCGGCGATCCGGCGAAGCGGCGGCGGCCGGGTCGCGATCCTGATCCGCTCGACCCAGCAATCTGAAGCGATCTGGAAGCCGCGCGCGCGGGCGTCGGCTTCGATCCCTTCGCGGTGGACGACCAGCCGGGAATGCGCGGGCGTCGTGCCCTCGAGGGTGATCCGGATCGCAAACGGACGGCCGCCGGCGTCGGCGTGCAGACGCTCCAGCGCGGCGCCGACGAGCGGCAGGACGTCGGCCTCGTCGAGGCAGGCGGAGACGTCGATCGTCTCGTGCGCCCAGCGCGCGCCATCGAAATGCAGCGGCTCGACTTCGACGACGCGGCCGTCGTCCACAGTCACGCGCATCGCGCCCTTCGCGCCGGTCTCGCGGACGGAGCGTCCCTGCAGGTTTCCGGGATAGACGACCCAGGGGTCGCGGCTGACGATTTCGGCGGCGTGGATGTGGCCGAGCGCCCAATAATCGTAGCCGAAGCGTTTTAGGTCTTCGACCGTGCACGGCGCGTAGCTTTCGTGGCCGGCGCGCGTTCCGTCGAGTGCGGTGTGCAACAGCCCGATATTGAGCCAGCCCTCGCGGCGCGCGGGATAACTGCCAAGAAATTCGCCGGTCGGATTGCGGACGCCGAAGCTGCGGCCGTGCAGCGCGACGCTGAGAGCGTCGAGCGTCTTGGTTTCCGCTCTGTTCGAGGCGAAGGTGAGCGTGTTTTCGGGATAGGTCAGCGAGCGCGCGATGACGCTGTCGGCATCGTGATTGCCCTTTATGATCAAGGTCGGGATTCCCGCGCGGTGCAGGTCGCCGAGCGCGCGCGTGAAGAACAGCCCGGTCGAGACGTCGCGCCAGTCGCCGTCGAAAATATCGCCCGCGATGATCAGAAACGCCGCCCGGCCGTCGATTGTCTCTTTGACCAGCTTCTCGACCGCGTCGCGATTGGCCCGCGCGAACCGCGCCGCGACCGCGGGGTCTTTGAGGCCGAGGCTGGCCAGCGGGCTGTCGATATGCAGATCCGCGGCATGGATGAAATGGAATCGCATGCGGCGAGGCTAGCGGGGATCGGGAGGGAAGGGAATTCGCGGCGGGGCTGCGCCCACAGGCGAGAGGCCGAGCCGCTCGAAGAACGCGTACGGAGAATTTGTCGGTTTCATGTGATAATCTCAGAGCGGCACATCCTCGACCCCGACGGCGCCTCTGCAATAGCCGTCAGCCTCGTCGCGTCCAATTGGACGGCGACCAGCAATTTTTTCAATTTCAAGGTGCTCAAGACTTCGGTTGGTGCAGTTACATTCACGCCCACTACGGGAACTATCGACGGTGCGGCGAGCGAGACCTTCCAGCCAGGTCAAAGCGGCACCCTTTGGTTTGATGGGACCAACTGGTTTAGCACGGGCGTCAAGGTCACGGGTCCAGCTTCGGCGACGATCGGGCACATAGCAATATTCGGAGATGTGCTCGGGCAGAGCATAACGGATGGTGG
>JBAQGU010000320.1:0-9056 GCA_049287975.1 Roseiarcus sp. | reverse complement strand
TACGCATAAACGGATCGAAATTTGTCTTACCTGAGTGGATCGAGCCGAGAGACTTGGACCCAAGGGCCGTGCCGTCAGAGGGTGACTGTTTCGCGATATCCAACGGTTGATGAAGACGCTCTTTGTTTGCATCGACGAAACGCTGGGTAGTTGCTCACGGGCGGCGCCTCATCGTGTCTCCACGGCTGGATACCCGCTTTCGCGGGTATGACACGTGTTGTCTTAGTTATTCCAGTCCGGTCGGGCAACCGCGCAGAGAACTGGCCGTGGGGATGAAGACATTATTTCGCGCTGTCGTTTTGGAAAACGCCGTGGTTTTCCGATTTCTTGACCAAAATCAAAAAGTGCACGTCGTTCCGGTGTAGGTTCACTCGTGACGGCGGTCGGATTTGTTGGGAAATGACTGGACAAAGCGCGAGCATGGCGCCTTTTTCACTGATGCGGCTGCAAGCGCCGCTCGCGATCGCAATCGGTCGGAGCTTCGACCGTGCGTTTCTGCAAGCGGCCGCCGGCCTCTGCGCGGGTTTCGCCTCATTTGGCCTTATGTAGGCAACGAATGTATAGCGACCGAGCGGGTCGAAATCGGAGAGTAGGATGGCCGGGACGGATTACGCCGAGCACTTCGAGAGCGCCATCGCGCGTCTCAAGTCCGAGAACCGCTACCGGACGTTTGCTAATTTGGAGCGCGACGCGGCGCGGTTTCCAGTCGCGCTCTGGCGACCCGAGAATGCCGCCGACGCCCCGCGCGAGGTGACCATCTGGTGCTCCAACGATTATCTCGGCATGGGCGGGCACGCCAAGCCGCTCGAGGCCGCCATACGCGCCGCGGAGCGTCACGGGGCTGGCGCCGGCGGCACTCGCAACATCTCGGGCACCCATAACCCGATCGTGCAACTCGAAGCCGAACTCGCCGACCTCCATGGCAAGCCCGCCGCGCTCGTCTTCACCTCCGGGTGGATATCCAATCTGGCGAGCATTTCGACGATCGCCTCCCTGCTGCCCAATTGCCTGATTCTGTCCGACGCGCTGAACCACAATTCCATGATCGAGGGCGTTCGCCGCGCGGGTTGCGAAAAGCGGATCTGGCGGCACAACGACGTGGATCATTTGGAGGAGCTGCTGATCGCCGCGGGACGCGAACGCGCCAAGCTGATCGTGTTCGAAAGCCTATATTCGATGGACGGCGATATCGCGCCGGTAGCCGAGATCGCCGCCCTGGCTGAGAAATACGGGGCCATGACCTATATCGACGAGGTCCACGCTGTCGGCATGTACGGCGAGCGTGGCGGCGGCATCTGCGAACGCGACGGGGTCATGGACCGCATCGATGTCATTGAGGGGACGCTGGCCAAAGGCTTCGGCTCGCTCGGCGGCTATATCGCGGCGAGCGCGGCGATCATCGACGTGGTTCGCAGCTACGCCCCGCAATTCATCTTCACGACGACTTTGCCGCCGATGGTCGCGGCGAGCGCCTGCGCCGCCGTGCGCCACCTCAAGGCGTCCGGAGAGGAGCGCGCGCGACATCAACACATGGCCGCGCTGACCAGGCACGCGCTGCGCGCCGCGGGTCTGCCCGTGATGAACAATCCCTCGCACATCGTTCCGGTGATGGTGGGCGATGCGCAGCGTTGCAAGGCTGCGAGCGATCTCTTGATGCGCCGCCACGCGATCTACATTCAGCCGATCAACTATCCCACGGTCGAAATCGGAACCGAGCGTTTGCGAATCACGCCGACGCCTCGGCACACCGAGGTCCATGTCGCTGAACTCGTGGAGGCCCTGGTCGACGTCTGGCGCACGCTGGGGCTCGAGTTCGTCGAGCCGCGGATATTGCCATTGCGGCGCCCCGGGCCCGCGGCGGTCGACCCGCATTGCGTCTATCCCGAGATGAAGAAAGCCGCCGAATGAGGCCAGCGCGCCGCCCTCTCATCGGCTAACGTCCCCCGGCGCTTTCGGGCGCCGAACGCCTGGGAGGCGAGCCTTGGCGCCCGAGGCGACGAGCAGCTTGCGATAGGCGTCGCGTTTCTCATGGATCGACGCGATGACGAAACCCATGGGGATGCCGAGATCGACGAGCACCGCCTCGGAGAGCTGCAGGCTGGCCTCGAAGGTTTCGGGCACCGCGTCGGTCACCCCGAGATCATAGAGCTTGCTCGCGTGCTGGGCGTCGCGAGCGCGCGCGACCAGGGTCATGTCGGGCCTGAGCCGTCTCGTGGCTTCCACGACGGCCTCGTTCGCGCGCGGAGCATCCATTGTGACGACCAGCGCGCGAGCGGTTTCCACCCCGCAATTTCGTAGAAACTCTAGCCGCGTCGCGTCGCCGAAATAGGCGGGGCGCCCCTCTCGTCGCGCACGGGCCACGATATTGGCGTCCGAATCCACTGCAATGTACGGAATATTATGGACTTCGAGCATTTCGGCGATCAGCGCGCCGACCCGTCCGAATCCGGCCAGGATCACGCGATGACTGACGTCCTCCGGCGGCATGACGAGCGCCTCAGGCGGCAGCGTTCGTCCGCGCCGACGCGTCGACAGCGCGGCGAGGACTCGACCGAGCAGCGGAATCGTCACCATCGAGAGCGCCGCTGAAACCAGCGCGATGCGACCGGCCGTGGCGTCGACGACGCCGCCGGCGACGGCGGCGCCGATCAGGACGAAGGCGAATTCCCCTCCCGGTCCCAACATCAGCGCGACATCGCGCGCCGTCGCGGCGGACGCTCCGAACAGCCGGGCCAACGGAAAGAGCGCGGCGGCCTTGACGAGCATGAATGTGACGATGATCGCGAGGACCAGCGCCGGGCGCGACCCCGCCAAGGAAAGATCGAGCTCGGCGCCGACGGAAACGAAGAACAGCCCCAGCAGCAATCCCTTGAACGGCTCGATCGTCACCTCGATCTCGCGGCGATATTCGGTTTCCGCCAGCAGCAGCCCGGCGATGAAGGCGCCGAGCGCCATCGAGAGCCCGCTCGCCGCTGCGATCAGGGCGGACCCGAGCACGACCAGCATACAGGCGGCCATGAAGAATTCGACGTTCTTCGTCATGGCGACCGAGTGAAACAACGGCCGCAGCACCAAACGCCCGAGCACGATGACGACGCCGACCGCGAGCGCGGCAGGCGCGATGGTCAGCGCGAGCCCGACCGCGAAATTGCCCTCCGGGCGGAGCGTCAGCATGGTGACCATGAACAGCAGCGGCGCGACCGCGAGGTCCTGCAACAGCAGAACCGCGAAGCTGAAGCGCCCGATCGGCGCCGACAGCAGCTTGTTTTCGGCCAGCACGGGAACGACGATCGCCGTCGAGGACAGGGAAAAAGCGGCGCCGAAGATGAGCGCCGCCGCGGGCGTCTGGCCGAACAGCGCCGCCGCTCCGGCGATCGCCGCCGCGCAGACGACGACCTGCGCGAGACCGAGCCCGAACACCAGCCTGCGCAAGCTCTTCAGACGCTCGAAGGAAAGTTCGAGCCCCATCGTGAAGAGCAAAACGACGACCCCGAAGGCCGCGAGCCGATCGATCGCATCGACGTTGGTGATCGCGAGCCCGTGGAGCCAAGGCGCCCACGCCGCCAAACGTCCGAGGCCCGAAGGGCCCAGCGCGACGCCGGCCAGCAGATAGCCCAGGACGGGGCTGACGTGAATGCGGAAAAACAGCGGCGCGACCACGCCCGCCGTGACGAGGAAAAGCAGCGCCTCACGATAGATCGATGCGTTTGCGGCGTTCACGGGAGCGAATACCCGAAACCCTGATGGTCGAAACCACGACCAAAACGAACTGCGGGCGCTACCGAGCCGCCACTGGCGATCAACCGCCGTCCCACCAGCGCCCGCCCATCACCACGCCCCGCGCCGAGAGCTTCGCGGCTCCGGTCAAATGCTCGCCCGTCGAGTCCACATAATCGAAAGCCCCCTCTTCCAGCGACAATACGGACGCGTCGCCCGCGCTCCCCTTCTGGAAAGTCCCGAGATCGGGTCGCCGGAGCGCGCTGGCGGGATTGATCGTCGCGGCGCGAACGACTTCGACCAGCGGCAGGCCGAGGCAGAGGAACTTCGACATTGTCGTCAAGAGATCGAACGCGGGTCCGTCTATGCACAGCGCATGGACGTCGCTCGAGATACAGTCGGGGATGAACCCGTTGGCGAGCATCGTCCGCGCCGTCTTGAACGCGAACGAGCCCATGCCGTGGCCAATATCGAAGATCACGCCGCGTTGGCGCGCGTCGAGCACGGAGGCGCGGACGCCGCCTTCCGCGGTCGTCGGGCAGTTGGGGAAGGGCCGGAAGCAATGGGTGAGAATATCGCCCTTGCGCATCCGGATCAGCACCTCATCCAGCATCGGCGGGGGATGATCGATATGGACCATCATCGGCACGCCGACTTCCTCGGCGACCAGACGGGCGATGTCGAGCGGGACCGTCCCGGAGTCTTGTGACGCGTGCTTGCCAACCCGGACCTTGATCCCGCCGATCGTGGCGCGATGGGCGCGCGCGACTTCGACCGCGTCGATCGGCGCCATCAGCCTGAGATCGCCGCTTTCGCCGACCATGACCCGCTTGGAGAAGGCGTAAATGCCGGCGAAAGACACGTTGAGATAGGCGATGATGCGGACCGGCGAAGGCTCGATCACGTGCTCGAGAAAGCCGAGATAGTTACCCGGCCCGGCGCTGCCGGTGTCGACCAGGGTCGTGCAACCGCCGCGCGCCAGTCTCACGGGATCGACGCCCAGCGAAGTGCCGCCCCAGTAGACGTGGGTATGGAGATCGATCAGGCCCGGCGTCACGATGCAGCCGGAAATGTTGCGGACATCGCTGCCTTCGAGCCTCTCGCCGATTTCAGCGACTTTGCCGTCGCTGAAACCCACGTCGCCAATCGCGTCGACGCCCTGGGAAGGGTCGATCACGCGTCCGCCTCGTAGCACCAGATCGTGTTTCATGTCTCCGCGCTCAGCTCCGTTCAAAGGTTGACGACCTGGCCCTTGTGGATCGAATCGTCCGCGGCGATCACGATCTTCATGCTCTTGACCGCATCGTCCATGTGGTCGGAAAGATCGATGTCCTGCTCGATCGCTTTGAGCAGATAGCGCTGTTCGCGCTCGCACAGCGCGTCGTGATCGGGCTCGTCGCTCATGTCGATCCGCTCGTCGGGACGCGACATGTCCCTGTAGTGGCGGAGGATCTGGTTGGTCTTGGTGTGGGCGTTGATGTCGTCCGACTTCACCGCGCCGCCGGTCTCGGCCATCACGATCGACACGGAGCCCTTCGGACCGATCACATCCTTCACGAAAAACGCCGTCTCGCTCATCATCGGACCCCAGCCGGCTTCGTACCAGCCGACCGAGCCGTCGTCGAATACGACCTGCAGCATGCCATAGTTGTTGACCGGCACCTCGTCGGTCAACTTCGCGCCGATCGCATGCACCCGGATCGGCTTGGCTTTGGTCATCTGGCACATCACGTCGACATAGTGGACGCCGCAATCGACGATCGGAGGGAAGGAGGCCATCAGCCGTTTGTGCCATTCCCAGGTCTGGCCGTTGGATTGCTGGTTCAGATTCATGCGGAACACCAGCGGCGTCCCGAGCTCCCGCGCGATTTCGATGAACTTGATCCAGGATGGATGCTGGCGAAGGATATAGCCGACGACCAGTTTGCGGCCGGCGCCCCGGGCGACAGCGACGACCTTCTCCGCGTTGGCGACATTGTCGGCGAGCGGCTTCTCCACGAAGACGTCCGCGCCGGCTTCCATGGCTTTGATGGCGAAATCCGCGTGGGTGTCGGGCAGGGTGTTGATGGAGACGACGTCCGGTTTCAGTTCGGCGAGCGCCTCCTCGAAGTTCGCGAATTTCTTCGCGCCCGCGAGCGCCTCCGGCAATTTGCGGTCGGCGATGTGGCGCTCGCAGACCCCGACGACTTCGAAGCCGGGAATGCGCGTATAGGCCAAGGCATGGCTCATGCCCATGTTGCCGATGCCGACGACGAGAACTCGCTTGACCATCTGTTTCCTCCCGTTGTTTCGCTGGGCGCCGGGCGGCGCCTAGAAATCTTCGAGCGTCAATTCGCGCGCCATGACGATGTTTGGCGCCGAAATAGCGGCAGAGCGCCTGGCCGATCCCACCATCGGCGTCTTGCCTGTGAGCGTCACGCGGCGCTCTCCATCGCGGCGAGACCCTCGGCGATCCAGTTCAGATTGGCGTCCCTGATATGGCCCCAATTGTAGAAGGCGACCTCGGAAACCCCGCCTTCGCCGAAGGCGCGCATCGCGGCGAGGAATTCACTTTTTGTATCGAGGTCCGGAAAGCTCGGCCGGACGATCCCGCGCAGGCGCCCCTTGCCGCGCAGGCGCCGCTTGACGTCGAAAAGATCGGATTTCACCCTGGCCGCGCCCGCTTCATAGAAGCAGGCCTCGATCAATCCCGCGGCTTCGGCCAACGCGGCGAGATCGCTGCCTTCATAAAAGGCGCCGCCGGTCGGACGAGCGACGGAAGGAATCACGGCGACCGACGCGTCCTTCCGAACGGCCTGGCGGATCTCCTGCACCAGCGAGGTCACGACCGTGCAGCGCCAGTCGAGGAAGGCTTTCAGCGCGCCGTCGGTGCGCGTATCGGCGAGCCAGAAGGTTTCCGCCATGTCGGCCGGGAAATCGACGTCGCTGGAAAGATAGGCTTCGATGTCGCCAGCGACCTGCTGGCGCAGCGCTTCGACGGGGACGCCGGCCCGTTTCGCTCCCGCCCGGCAATGCTCGCAGAAGCAGAGGCCGAGCTGGCTGTCCAACCAGCGATTCGGGCGGTTCAGCGCGAACTCGTGATGAAATCCGTGCGCATAAGGCAGGAAGCCCGGCGTCTCCAACGAGACGCCGCTGACCGGGTAGGACGCGGTCACGTCGCGAGCGAGCCCGATGGCGTAGGCGCGGGCGTCGGGCGCCGAGGGGCAGAGGCTGTAGATATAGCGGTCGCCAAACGCGTTGGCGATCGCCGACTGCGGATGCTGGGTTCCGAGTCGGGTGTTGTGCATGAGCACCAGCCAGACGTTGGTCGCGAGCCGGCCCTGATTGGTCAACTCGCGCAGCGCGTCGCGCTCGGCCAGCATCGAATTCGGGACGGGCTTGATCGCGCCGTAGCGCTCGGGATCGGCCTTGAAATAGACGGTCCCGTCTTCGGGAAAATAGACCTTCGCCTTGCCATGCGGCCGGAGAAACTTGCCGGCGTGATAGCTGCCGGCGACCGTGACGGTGTCGAGACCGAGCGCGAGAAAGCGGTCGAGCGCCGCGTTCAGGCCGGTTTCGGCGAGGTCCCAGGCGTACGCATAGATGGCCTTGTAGCCCATCGCTCGAGTCCCTGGCGCCGACGCCGCTCGTCATGCCCTCCCCGGACTTGATCCGGGGACCGAGCCGGGCATCCAGGCGGCGCCTTCGGAGACTATCCGCGGACGTCGGCGGGATGCACGGGTCGAGATTCTATGGGGGCGGCCGCGGGATTTGATATCCAGCGGTTGCAGACCTCACGGACAGGAGCGATTCGATGACTGAATTTTTCGATGCGCCCCGCCCCGCGACCGCCTTCGACCACGATAGCACGTTGGTCGTGACAATGGAATTGAGCGGCAAGTCTCGGCGGCTGGGGGCCGTGGTTCCCGGCGTGTCGCGAGTCCCAAGCGCGGCCTGAAGGCCGGCGACACGGCCGAGCTGGCAATTACGCGATCACGGTGACGCTTTACTTAGCCGTTCAATAGCTCAGCGACACCTAGCCCTATTGAGGGGTAAGCAGACGTCACCGTAATCCCTTCCGTTTCGTTGGGGGGAGGAGCGTCGCGATACGGGCGGCTTGCCGCTCAGCATCCAGATGGAATGCGTACGCGTTATCCGCAGGTTGCGTGGTAGCGCCTGCAGGTTCCAGCGCCTTGCAAACCGAGTTGGTCCTTATGCTCACACGCCCAGCGCAGGCCCGCACAATCTTGCGCATAGGTCGTAGCTGGAAGTACCATGAAAAACAGACTCGCCGCCGAAACCGTAATAATCGCCAAATTATTACACATGTTACTTACCTTTTGTTTTCACACGGCGACGATAACCGTGACAACTAGCGCCGTTCCAACTGAGAACGCTGCCACTCTCGTAGAGCTGCGCATCGTATAGATTTAACTCGCCACTCCACACAATTGTTCCGGATGCGGGCAGTCCATAAGTCTGCGCCAGGCATTCGCGTCTAAAGAGCGGCCGCAGTCCACAGCTTTTCGAACGCGCGGCACAATAACGCCATCAGGTTGACAGGTCTTCCGAAAGCAGCAGCTGCGCACGTAATCCGGCTGGCGCGCAGGGAACCAATTGTAACAAGTACGCGTTTGCTCGTATCAGACCAAGGAGGATATCATGTTCCAGGGTTTAGTTAAGGTTGCGCTGCCAACGGTCGCCGCGGCCGCGTTGATGGCGTTGGCTACGACCTCTTCTCCGGCGTTCACGCTTTCTGCGCCCTCGCTCGACAAGCCCACCGCGGCTTCGAATATTGAGCACGCATATTGGGTGCGCGGCTGGGGCTGGCGTCGTCCGTGGGGTTGGGGCTACGGTTATCGTCCGTGGGGTTGGGGCTACGGTTATCGCCCGTGGGGTTGGGGCTACGGTTGGCGCGGTTACGGATGGCGCCGCCCGTGGGGCTACCGTTGGGGGTAAGTCGGTCCTGACCGCCCGCAGGTCCGCAGCATCTCGCGCCACTTAGGCCCCGCCGGGGAAAGTCACGGGGCCGTTGCACGGTATATTTGCTTGCGCAGCCTCAGGGGGCGTGAATCCGCGAATCCTGCGCCGCCACCCTGGGCAGGAGAAACCCGCACCGAGCGGGGTTTTCAAGGTGAAAGGCGTCGTCTGGAATCCCAAATATCATCACGATCCGAAATTCGCATGGAAAGAGGTAAAGGTCGATCAGCAGCTGACGGTTGCGCCGGGCCCCAACAATCCAGTCGGCGTGGTTTGGATCGATCATACGGCTCCGTCGTATGGGATACATGGCACGCCGGCGCCCGACGATATCGGCAAACCGCAATTCCACGGCCGCGTCCGTCTGACGAACTGGGACG
>JBAQGU010000319.1:0-2042 GCA_049287975.1 Roseiarcus sp. | reverse complement strand
GCGTCGACCTGCGCATCGCGGGCGGCGAGATGACCAGGGAACTCTATGAGTTCCGCGATCTGATCGTCGAGGGCTGCCTCGACGTACTGCAGCCGGACGCTGCGCTGGTGGGCGGCCTGACAGGACTGCGTCGCGTCGCGCTGATGGCGCAGGAGCACAATCTCGTCTTCACGCCGCACACCTGGACGAATGGCATGGGCGTCGTCGCCAACGCGCATCTGGCCGCGGGTTTGTGCGACGCGCATTTCCTCGAATTTCCTTACGATCCCCCCGAATGGGATGTGGACCGACGCGATTACATGATGACCGAGCCCTTGCGGGTGAGCAACGACGGCCATATCGTGCTCTCAGACTCGCCCGGGATGGGATACGATCTGGCGACGGACCGGCTCGCGAGCACGCGCATCGCTTGAATTGGCGCGTCTCCCTAGGGAGGCACGATGGACCGCAAATGGTTGCCGCTGAATGCGTTGCGCGCCTTCGAGGCGGCCGGACAGCACCTGAGCTTTACCGCGGCCGCCAATAGTCTGACCGTCGCGCAGAGCGCGGTCAGTCGACATGTGATCGTTTTGGAAAACTTCCTCGGCGTCGCGCTGTTCGAGCGGCGGCCGCAGCAATTGGTGCTGACGGAGGCCGGACGGCACATTCTGCCGGTAGTCTCGAAATCTTTCGACCGCATCGACCAGGCGCTCGGCGAAGTCATCAAGGAGAAAGGGCGCCCCAAGCGCGTGCTCAAGGTCGCATTGCCGACGTCCTTCGCCTATCGGCTCGCCATTCCGATCTTGCGCGACTTTCGCGCCGAGCATCCCGGCATAAGCCTCGAGATCGTATCGAAGCCCACAGCGGGTCCAGAAATGGACGGCGATATCGACATCGCGATCGTCTATACCGAGCCCCGCGTCACCGACGCCATCCACGATCTGCTATGGATGGTGCGCGCCACGATCCTCTGCGGTCCGAAACTGCTGCAGACGATTGACCGCTCGGATCCCGCCAAGTTCATCGCCGCCTGCGATCTCCTGCACGTCAAGTTGGAGGATCGGCCGCGCCATTTCTTCTGGGAGATGCTCGCGCGATCGATCGGCCGCCCGGATCTCGCAGTCGATCGCGGCCTGGTGTTCGACACTTCGCAGCTCGCCGCGCAGTACGCCATACTCGGCGATGGCCTCGTGCTCGCCGACCCCTTGCTGTTCGCGGAGGAAATTAAGGCCGGACGTCTGGTGCGTCCATTCGATATCTGGCTCGACGAGGGCTATGGCTATTACCTGACCACTCACCCCGAGGACCTCAGCAACGAGGCGGTCGCGCTCTTCCGCTCATGGCTCATAGCGCGTTTCTCTGCCGACAAGGCGCGCGAAAGCGAGAGCGCGGCAACCGACGCGCCGGGGCTGCGAGCGGCCAAGTGACCCGTTTTGCGACGATCTAAATTGGCATGTCGCAATGCCATTTTCGCGCATGGCGTCATCGGGCGTCGGCAACTAGAGTTCGTGCTCTGGACGAATCCACCACTCGTCTAACCCGAATCGCATGGACCACGAAATGTCGAATGAAGGCCCGAGCGAGGACTCTCCGCGTCGCCGCCGACGCGGCGGCGAGCGTGTAGTCGCGACGGTCGCGGCCGCGCCCCAACCTCGCTCGAGGTTTGCGCCCGTCGAGCTCGTCTCGCGAGACGAGCTCGAATCCATTCATCGAGCCGCGCTCACGGTATTGCAGGAAATCGGCATCGATATCCTCCACGACGAGGCCAAGGCGATCCTTCGCCAGGCCGGCGCGGACGTCGATCCCGGGTCGAACCGGGTGCGCTTCGATCCCGCGCTCGTCGAATCGCAAATCGGTCTCGCGCCGAAGAGCTTCATGCTGCACGCGCGCAACCCTGAGCGAAACGTAGTCATCGGCGATGAATACGTGGCTTTCTGTTCGGTGGCCAGCACGCCGAACGCCTTCGATCGTGACGGCGGCCGCCGTCCAGGAAATTATCGCGACTATAAGAATTTCCTGCGGCTCGGGCAGACTTTCGATTCCATTCACGTGTGGGGCGGCTA
>JBAQGU010000318.1:0-12567 GCA_049287975.1 Roseiarcus sp. | reverse complement strand
GGCCCGGCGAGAGGAACAGCCGTTTGAAGCGGCCCGGCGCCGCCGCGGCGATGCCGGCGAAGGGCGGCGCCGCGCGCTGAATCGCCGGCAGGTCCGATTTGCTAATGAGTGGAATGCGCGCCAGGTCCGCCCGGCTTCGCAGCGAGTCGATTTCGACGCCATGGAGTTGGCGCGCGAGCGCCGGCGAAAGCGGGGCTATGGCGCGCAGACGCTCGCGCAAGGCGTCGAATTTTTCCGCTTCGTCGACCCTCTCACCGAACATTTGAAACTTCCATGCGGCGACCCTCAAACAAATAAGGCGACTCGCGGCGAGTGCTGCCGCACTCCGTCATTGCGAGCGTAGCGAAGCAATCCACCGTTCCACAAGACACTCCCTCGTCTCGTTCACAACGCCGCTTGTGTAGTCATTGTTTCAGCGGATCGCGGCGGCCGGCGAGGCACGACCAATCCGGAAAATGGGCGGCGACGGGACGCTGGATTGCTTCGCTATGCTCGCAATGACGGTTCAAGCGCCAAACTCGTCTTCCAATCCGGCCCGATATTCAACTCGGCCCACCGGATGACGGCGTCGATGCCATCGATTGGCAAGGTCGGATAATCCTCGAAGATCTCCAAATTGGATCTTCCGGCGCGAAGATAGGCGACGATCGTCTCGGCAGGCACTCTCGTGCCGCGAACGACAGGCTCTCCGGTCATCACAGACCGGTCGCTGACCACTTCCGCAACGACTGCCGGGGGCTTTCTCAGCGCTACCACAGGGCGCCTCCATTTCAATCCAACTGTACTCGAAAGTGCGTTCGACTTCCAGCCGATGTGTTCAAACCATGCGAATTACCGATTACGCCAGCCATCGCTTGCGGCGCCGGTAGCTTTTCACATCCCGTAACGAGCGGCGATCGGCGCCCGCGACGCCGAGGTAGAACTCGCGCACGTCCTCGTTGTCGCGCAGCGCGCTCGCCTCGCCGTCGAGCACGACGCGCCCATTCTCGAGGATGTAGCCGAATTCGGCGTACCGCAGCGCCAGATACGTGTTCTGTTCGGCGAGCAGGAACGAAACCTTCTCACGCGCATTGAGATCCCTCACGATTTCGAAGATCTCCTCGACAACCTGTGGCGCGAGGCCCATCGACGGCTCGTCCAGCAGGATCATTTCGGGCTTCGCCATCATCGCGCGGCCCAGCGCGCACATCTGCTGCTCGCCGCCGGAGACGTAACCCGCGAGCGCCGCGCGGCGCGGCTTCAGCTTCGGAAAATACTGGTAGATGCGTTCGAGGTCGCGCGCGATCGCCGCGCGTCCGTCGCGCCGCGTAAAGGCGCCGGTGAGCAGATTTTCCTCGATCGTCAGATGCCCGAAGCAGTGGCGGCCCTCCATCACCTGGATGGCGCCGCGGCGCACCAGTTCGTTCGGCGAGAAACGATCGCTGCGCTCGCCCTTGAACAGGATCTCGCCCTTGGTGACCTCGCCGCGCTCGGCCCGCAAGAGATTGGAGATCGCCTTCAACGTCGTCGTCTTGCCCGCGCCGTTGGCGCCGAGCAACGCGACGATGCCGCCCCGCCGCAAGCTCAGCGAGACGCCCTTCAGCACCAGGGCGACGCGGTTGTAGACGACCTCTATGTTGGCGACTTCGAGGATGGCGGCGGTCATGGCGAGCCGCCTGTCATCCTCGCGAACGCGAGGATCCAGGACACCACGCGACCGCGACGATTTGCCGGGTCGCGCCAACCACGCTCAGTTACCCAACTGGGGCCGGCGCGTCGTGGCCCGAGGCTGGATCCCCGCTTTCGCGGGGATGACAACATCGAGCGGTCCTCTGGCGTCACCGCTTTACGACTTGTTGTCGCAGGCCTCGGTGCGCGCGGGCCAGCCGGCGTTTTTCTCGGCATAGGCCTTGGCGGCCTCGTCGAGCAGCGGCTGCACCTTCTCCGAGGCCGGCGGGATCCTGTCGCCGACCTTCACCCATTTGGCGCCGTCCCATTGCTGGACGAAGGCCGCGCTGTGGCTGTTGTGGTCCGCGCAGCTCAGCTTCAGCGGCGATGCGAAGCCTTCCAGCCCGAGCGCCTTCAACCTGACGTCGTCGAGATCGATGTTCTCGAGGCCACGGCGCACGTCCTCGCCGGTGACGACCTTCTTGCCCGTCAGCTTTTGCGCCGCTGCGATGCCCTCGGCGATCAGCATCGAATTGTAGACCCCGTGGTCGTAGAGCGTCCCGCCGAATTCGCCTGCGGCGGCCTGGCTCTTGCCGGCGTCGATGACCAGCTTCTTGATGTCGGCGAAAGCGGGATAATCGGCGCCCGCGCCGTGCCAGTTGAGCTCCTTGAAGCCCTTCGCGCCCTCTCCCGCGGAGGCGGCGTCGTTGTCGCCCGGCCACCAGATCGAGACGAACTTCTCCATCGGGAAATTGGTCTTGACGGCTTCCTTGACCGCCGCGGCGTTCATCGCGCCCCAGCCGTACATGATCAAAAAGTCAGGCTTGTCGCGACGGATGTCGAGCCATTTCGAGGATTGGTTCTGCATGTCGGCTGGCGCGACGGGATAGAGCTTCAGGTCGAAGCCCGCGGCTTTGGCCTCGGCCTGGAAGAACGGCAGCGCCTCTCGGCCGAACGCGGCGTCGAAATAGAGATAGCCGATCGTCTTGCCCTTCAGCGCCTCGATCGAGCCGCCGCCGAGATATTTCAGGATCTCCGAGGCGCCGTCCCAGTAGGTGATCGGCGGGTTGAACACCCAGGGAAAGACTTCGCCCTTGGCGGCGGCCGAAAGGCCATAGCCCATGGAAAGGATCGGAATCTTGTCGACCGGCGCCTTGGGGATCAGCGACAGCGTGATGCCGGTCGACCAGGGATTGACGATCACCGGGTTCTTCGGCTTGACCGAGTCGTAGCACTCGAGGCCCTTCTTGGTGTCGTAGCCGGTCTCGCATTCGTCGACCAGGAGCTTGACGCCGCCGATACCGCCGTCGCGCTCGTTCAGCATGGTCAGGTAATCATGCATGCCGTCCGCGATCGGCGTGCCCGAGCCCGCGAACGGGCCGGTGCGATAGGTGAACAGCGGCACGTAGATCGAGTCTTCGGCGAACGCGGGCGCGGCGAACCCGAGCGCCAGAGCGCAGCCGAGGCCGCGCAGGACGATTTTCTTGTTCATGACGTTTCCTCCTCTATTTCTGTTTTAATACGGAAACGGCCAGACGCGAAGTTTGCGCTTCGTCGTCTGCCACAGCCGGGCCAAGCCGTTGGGCTCGACGATCAGGACGATGATTATCAGAGCGCCGGTCGCCATAAAGGTCAAATGCTCGACCGTCGCGGCGGCGATGTTCAAGCCGAGCGCGGCGGGCAGGGCGCGCAAGCCGATCGGCAAGAGATGAATGATCGCCGCGCCAAAAAAGGCCCCGACGATCGAACCGAGCCCGCCGATGATGATCATGAACAGCAGCTGGAACGACAGATCGATGTTGAACGCCTCCGGCTCCGCGGCGCCGAGCCAGAGGAAGACCATCATCGCCCCGGCGACGCCGATGTAGAAGGAGGAGACGGCGAAGGCGAGCAGCTTGGCGCGGAACAGGCGGATGCCGATCAGTTCGGCTGCGATATCCATGTCGCGCACCGCCATCCACATGCGGCCGATCCGGCCATGCACGATGTTCGAGGCGATCCAGGCCATCGCGCAGACGATCGTCAGCGCGACGAGATAGCGCGTGGCGGGCGTCGCGTTCGGTCCGGTGACGGGCACGCCGAACAGGGTCGCGGTCGAGACCTCGATCGCGCCAGAGTCGTTGTAGTTATATAGCCAGGGCACGCGGGCGAACGCCCATTCCAGGAAGAACTGCGCCGCCAGAGTGGCGACCACGAGATAGAAGCCTTTGATGCGCAGGCTCGGCAGGCCGAAGAAGACGCCGACCGCGCTGGAAGCCAGTCCCGAAACGACGATCCAGATCAGAATGTTGACTTGCGGGAAATAGGTGGCGAGCTTGTAGCAGGCGAAGGCGCCGACCCCCATGAACCCGGCCGAGCCCAGCGACAACAGCCCGGTATAGCCGGTGAGTATGTTGAGCCCGATCGCCGCCAACGACAGGATCAGGAACGGTATCATCATCGTATTGAGCAGAAACTGGTCGCCCGTGGCGGGTATCGCCGCGAATGCGACGAGCAGAATCAGCGCGAGGCCGATCCGATCCTGGCGAATCGGAAAGATCGCCATGTCGGCGGCGTAACTCGTCTTGAACTGCCCGGCCTCGCGATAGAACACGTGGATTTCCTTAGTTCTCGTAACTATCGTTCATTGCGAGCGGAGCGAAGCAATCCAGGGGCTACGTCACGTGGCCCCTGGATTGCTTCGTCGCTCCGCTCCTCGCAATGACGACGCACCCTCAAATCCTCTCGATGATTCTCTCCCCGAACAGCCCCTGCGGGCGGAACAGCAGGAACGCGAGCGCGATGAAATAGGCGAGCCAGCGTTCGATGCCGCCGCCGAGCAGCGGCCCCCAATAGAACTCGCCGAGCTTTTCGCCGACGCCGATGATCAGCCCGCCGACGATGGCGCCGGGGATCGAGGTGAGGCCGCCCAGGATCAGCACCGGCAGCGCCTTCAGCGCGACCACCTGCAACGCGAACGAGACGTCGGAACGGGCGCCCCACATGATGCCGGTCGCGAGCGCCACGACTCCGGCCGCGAACCAGACGACGACCCAGATCTGCTCGAGCGAAATGCCGACCGACAAAGCCGCCTGATGGTCGTCGGCGACGGCGCGCAGCGCGCGGCCGATGCGGGTCTTCTGGAAGAAAAAACCGAGGCCGGCGACCATCGTGAGGGCGATCGCCGCCGCGGCGATGTCGAGCTTTTGCAAGGTGACGGTCCCGCCGAGGATATGCAGGTCGATGGCGCCGTCGGGCAGCCAGAGCTCCTTCGTGATCATCGACTTCGGATTGCCGCCGAACACCAGTTCGCCGAAACCGATCAGAAAATAGGTCAGCCCGAAGGTCGCCATCAGCAGCATGATGTCGGGCTGATTGACGAGCGGGCGCAGCACGAGCCGCTCGACGCCGAGCGCCAGCGCGTACATCGCCGCGATCGTCAGGCCGAGCGCGATCCACGCCGGGACGCCCTTTTCGTGCAGGCCGACCAGGGTCAGCGCCGCGAACACCATCATGATGCCCTGCGCGAAATTGAAGACGCCCGAGGCTTTGTAGATCAGCACGAAGCCGAGCGCGATCAGCGCGTAGAGCACCCCGCCAACCAGGCCCTCCCAGATGGTCTGCGCGAGCAGGTCGGGCGCCGCGGCCATCTGTGCGAAGGGATCGACGAAAATCGCGTAGAGGACGCTCATCGGCGGGCGCCACAGGTAGAGCCGTCATGACCGGGCTTGTCCCGGTCATCCACGTCGTCAATCGCCCAGAAATCCTGGGAATGGCCGGAAACGGCGCCGTGTGGATGGCCGGGACGAGCCCGGCCATGACGGAGGGGGCGGCTCTTCGCGAGAAAGCTGGTGCCAACGCCCATGCCGCCGGCCCTCAATGCGCCACGCCGAGATAGGCCGAAATCACCGCCGGATCGGCCTTCACCCGATCGGGGATGTCGTCGGCGATCTTGCGGCCATAATCGAGCACGACGACGCGGTCGGAGAGGTCCATCACGACGCCGATATCGTGCTCGATCAGCGCGATCGTCGCGCCGAGTCGCACGTTGGCGTCGACGATGAAGCGGCTCATGTCCTCCTTCTCCTCGCGGTTCATTCCAGCCATCGGCTCGTCGAGCAGCAGCAATTGCGGCTCCATCGCGAGCGCCCGGCCGAGTTCGACGCGCTTCTGCAAGCCGTAGGGCAGGGCGCCCACCGGGGTCTTGCGGATCGCCTCGATCTCCAGGAAATCGATGATTTCCTCGCAGAATTGCCGATGCCGGATTTCCTCGGTGAGCGCCGGGCCGTGCCGCAGCGCCTGCCAGAACAGGCCCTTGCCCATCCGTAGATTCCGCCCCGTCATGATGTTGTCGAGCGTCGTCATGCCCTTGAACAGCGCGACGTTCTGGAACGTGCGCGCGATGCCTTGGGAAGCTGCTTCGTGCGGGCGCATGCGCGAGCGCGCCTGGCCACGAAACAGGATCCGGCCGACTTGCGGCTGATAGAAGCCGTTGATGACATTCAACATCGAGGTCTTGCCGGCGCCGTTCGGCCCGATGATCGCGCGAATCTCGCCCTTGCGGATATCCAGAGAGACGTCCGCGATCGCCCTGACGCCGCCGAACGACAGCGAGACGTTCTCGAGGGACAGCAGGATTTCGCTCATGCCGCGCGGCTCCGCGAAGGCGGCGGCGGAATCGCCATGTCGACGATGCGACACGACCCGACCAGCTTGCCCTTCCGACCGTCCTCATAGGTCACCTCCGCGGAGATCGAGGCCATCGCGGCGCCGTTGTAGAGGCCCTCGACCAGAGGAGCATAGCGTTCGGCGATGAACCCGCGGCGAACCTTCTGGGTTCGCGTCAATTCGCCGTCATCGGCGTCGAGCTCCTTCGGCAGGATCAGGAATCGCCGGATACGCGCGCCCGCCATCGCCGGCTCCTCGCCCAGCGCGCGGTTGACGGCTTCGACGTGCTTTTGAATCAGAGCCGAGACCTGCGGATGGCCGGCGAGCTCCTGGTAGGAGGCATAGGAGACGCCGTTGCGCTCGGCCCAGTTCCCCACCGACGCCAGTTCGATGTTGAGCATCACCGCGACAAATTCACGCCCGTCGCCGATCGCCACCGCTTCGCGGATGTCAGCGAAGAATTTGAGCTTGTTCTCGATGTATTTGGGCGCGAACAGCTGGCCATTGGCGAGCCGGCCGACGTCCTTGGCGCGATCGACGATCTTGAGCTGGCCGTCCGGCTCGATGAACCCGGCGTCGCCCGTCTTGACGAAACCGTCCTCGGTGAGCGCCTCCCTGGTCTTGGTCGCTTCGCCGTAATAGCCGATGAACATGCCCGGCGACTTGAACTGGACCTCGCCGTCCGCTGCGATACGCAGTTCGACGTTCGGCGCGGGGGGGCCGACCGTGTCCGAGCGCACCGCGCCATCGGCTTGCGCGGTCACATAGAGAAAGGCCTCGGTCTGCCCGTAGAGCTGCTTGAGATTGAGGCCGAGCGAGCGATAGAAGGCGAACAGATCTGCTCCGATCGCCTCCCCGGCGGTATAGGCGACGCGGATGCGGGTGAAGCCGAGCGCATTCTTCAGCGGACCGTAGATCAGAGCCTCGCCGAGCGCATAATGCGCGCGGGCGACCCATGGCAGAGGCTCCCCGTTGACGATCTTCTCGCCCCAGCGGCGCGCGACGGCCATGAAATGGTGGAACAGCCAGCGCTTGAACGCGCTGGCGTCCTCCATCCGGATCATGACCCGCGTCAACAGCGCCTCGAACACGCGCGGCGGGGCGAAGTGGAACGTCGGCCCGATCTCGCGCAGGTCCTCGGCCGCGGTGTCGGCGCTCTCCGGGCAGGCCATGCAGAACCCGGCGACGAATCCCTGGGCGTAGTTGAGATAATGATCTCCGACCCAGGCCAGCGGCAGATAGGCGAGCACTTCGTCGCGATCGGTGAGGTTGTCGAACGCGATCGTGTCGCGCGCCGCCGCGATGCAGCGCTCGCCGCTCAGCACGACCCCCTTGGAGCGGCCGGTCGTCCCCGAAGTATAGAGGATGACCGAGGGATCGCCGCCATCGCCCTGGTCGATCCGCCGATCGAGCGCCTCGGCGACATCAGGCTCGGCGAGCGCCGCGCGCCCGTCGGCCATGACCCGATCGAGCGAGAACAGCCGCGGGTCCTCGTAACCGGAAATTCCGCGTTTCTCGTCGTACAGCAGATGGGTCAACCGCGGCAGACGATCGGCGATCGAAAGTATCTTGTCGACCTGTTCCTGGTCCTGCGCGATGATGAAATTGACGCCCGCGCTCTCGAGCACCAGCGCGATTTCGTCGGCGACGGAATCGGCATAGACGGGCACGGGCGCCGCGCCGAGCATTTGCGCCGCCGTGATCGTCCAATAGAGCCGCGGCCGATTCGCTCCCGCGATCGCGATCCGGTCGCCTTTGGCGAATCCCAGCCCGGCGAGGCCTTGCGCCAGCGCGCGCGTCTCGTCGTAGACCTCGGCCCAGGTCCAGGTCCGCCAGATGCCGAACACCTTGTGCCGAAACGCCGGCCGACCGCCGCGCACGCGCGCATGACCCCGCAACAGCTTGGCGAAAGTGTCGTCCGCGTTCTCCCGCCTAGGCGTCAAACCACGTCCCCTCCCGCCGGGAAGGCGGCGACCTCCAGCCTCGCGCCTCCATTCACCCGCGGGAGAACAACAGGCAAACGCGCGCCGCGATAGCCCTACGATAGTCGAGGCGGGGGGAATCTGGGTAGGAATTTGCGTCTCTTGTGGCGGAGTGTCCCCTCGATGGTGGTGGGGCAGCCCGCCGTCGCGAGGTTGGAGAAGCGCAACGACATGCACGTCAGCAACCTGCGCCGCTACGTCGAGGCGCTCGGCGGCACGCTGGAAATCACGGCGCGCTTTCCCGAGGCGAGCGTGGTGCTGACCGACATCGGCGAAGCGACGCCAACGCCGTAGGCGCCCGCAGGCGGCGAACCCGCCGGCCAAGACTCGGGGTGTCGCCCGAATGGGCGAAGACGCCCATCGAAGTGGACAGGGCATCCGCGGGAGCCGGGCAGCTGGACCGCAATTCGCTGCAACATGAGCGGCGTGGAATTTTCTTTCTGGAAAGCACGATCTCTGCTACCGTGCTTTCATGACCCATCAACCCTCCCGACCGACTGGACCGCACGCGACCGGCTCTTCGGGCCCATCGAGGAGTAAAAATTTGGCGAAGGACACTTTGGGTTTGGAAGGCTTGCAACCCCTTGAAATCCCACAAAACCGCCAAAGAAATGTTTGGAAAAGCTTGGAGCAAAACAGCTGAGATTTGGAAAGGCTTGGAGAAAATTTGGAGCTGGTGGAGGCGCCCGAGCGACGTCGGCTGCCTTTCGTTGAAACCGAAGCGCAACGCGCTAGACCGCGCGCCCCGCAGAACTTGCTCTCCGACTTGCCGCGCGAGCCCGCTTGACTCGCGGAATTAATTATATACGATAACTATCTCAGGGACGACCTCGGAGAGCGACGCCGTGGCCGAGCGGGGATCGAAATCGACGGGCACGCTCGCGATCGAGCAGCGTGGCCCCGTCCTGGTCGTCGGGCTCGACCGCACCCACAAGCGCAATGCGATCAACGACGAAACGATCGAGGCGCTCGACGAATGTTTTTCCACCCTTCCGTCTGACGTCAAAGCCGCGGTGATCCATGGCGTCGGGCCGCATTTTTCGGCGGGGCTCGACCTCAGCGAGATCTCCGAACGCGATGTGACCGCGGGCGTGTTTCATTCCCGCAACTGGCATCGCGTCTTCGAGAAGATCGAATTCGGGCGCATTCCCGTGGTTGCGGTCCTGAAGGGCGCCGTGGTCGGCGGCGGCCTCGAATTGGCGGCCGCGACGCACGTGCGCGTCGCCGAACGTTCGGCCTTCTACGCCTTGCCTGAGGGCCAGCGCGGCATTTTCGTCGGCGGCGGCGGTTCGGTGCGGCTGCCCCGGCTGATCGGCGTCCATCGCATGGCGGACATGATGCTGACCGGCCGCACCTATGGCGCGGCGGAGGGCGTGGCGCTGGGCTTCTCGCAATATCTCGTCGAGGACGGCGAGGGGTTCGCCAAAGGCCTCGCGCTCGCGGAGGCGATGGCGGGCAACGCGCCGCTGACCAATTTCGCCGTCATCCAGGCGCTGCCGCGCATCGCCGAAAGCGATCCGCGCGTCGGCTATCTCATGGAATCGCTGATGGCCGCGGTCGCACAAGGCGACGGCGAAGCCAAGGCTCGCGTCAATGCGTTTTTGGAGAAACGGGCGGCCAAAGTCAGCCGGCCAGACTGAGGCGTCGTCAATGAATAAAGGAATCGAGGAGGTCGTCATTGCGAGCGACAGCGAAGCAATCCAGACTAAGCCGCAGATGCGCAGCCCGAGTCTGGATTGCTTCGCTTTCCTCGCAATGACGGGGCCCTTGTTTTCTGACAGGTCCTGACGTCGCCGAAGGGGTAGGGCCGCGACAAGTCGGCCGCCGAGGGAGTCATCGATGTCCGCCGCCGCCATGACGCCGCCGCCGAAACAACTGTTCGGCCCGCTCGATCCGATCGTCGAGACGCGGCCGGACGGCGTCGTGGTGGTGCGCACCGCCCAGCCGCTGCCGCCATATCCGGATTCCTGGATCGACCGCCTCGAGCATTGGGCAAAAGTCGCGCCGGACCGGGTGTTTTTGGCCGAACGCGCCGAAGACGGCTCCTGGCGGGAGCTGACGTATTGCGACGCCTTCGAGCAGGCGCTGCGCATTGGCTCAGCCCTGCTCGCGCGAGGTCTGTCGGCGGAATCGCCGGCTCTCATCCTTTCCGGCAACAGCTTCGAGCACGCGCTGCTTTCGCTCGCCGGCATGATGGTCGGCGCGCCGACCTGCCCGATCTCCACCGCCTATTCGCTGATCTCGCAGGATCTCGGAAAGCTGAAATATGCGCTCGACCTGATGACGCCGCGGCTCGTGTTCGCGAGCGACGCGCGCGCCTATTCCCGCGCGCTCGAACTGGCGAGAAGCCGCGGGATTGAGATCGCGGCGGGGGACGCGACCGCGCGAGAACTCGGCGCGACGCCGTTTTCGGCGCTCGCGGAGACCCCGATCTCCGCCGAGGCGAGGGCGGCCCGCGCGGCGATCACGCCGGACGGCATCGCCAAGTTCCTGCTGACCTCGGGGTCGACCGGTCACCCCAAGGCGGTGATCAATACCCATCGGATGCTGAGTTCCAATCAGGTCATGTACGCGGAGGCGCTGGCCTTCTTCAAGGAGCAGCCGCCAGTGATCGTCGATTGGGCGCCCTGGGCGCACACATTCGGCTCCAACAGCAGCTTCGGCCTGATCCTCCATAACGGCGGGTCGTTTTACATCGACGAAGGCAAGCCGACGCCGCAGGGCATCGGCGCGACGGTCGCCAACTTGAGGGAAATCGCGCCGACGATCTATTTCAACGTTCCCAAGGGGTACGAGGCGCTGCTGCCGTATCTCCGGGCCGACGCGGAGCTGCGGCGGCGGTTCTTCTCGCGCCTGAACATGCTATTCTACGCGGGCGCGGGACTGTCGAGGCCGACATGGGACGGATACCGCGAACTCGCAATCGCTGAACTCGGCCATCCCCTTCCTTTCACGACTTCGCTCGGCTCGACCGAGACGGCGCCGAGCGCTCTCATCAACGTGCGTCCCGACGCGGATCGGCCGGGCATCGTCGGCGTGCCGCATCGAGGGGTCGAATTGAAGCTGGTTCGCAATGCCGGCAAATGGGAGGCGCGACTGCGCGGCCCCAACATCATGCCGGGTTATTGGCGACGGCCCGACCTCACCGCAGCCGCTTTCGACGAAGAGAGGTTCTACAAGATCGGCGACGCGCTGCGTCTCGCCGAACCCGGAAATTTCGCCTCCGGCTTCGAATTCGACGGCCGCGTCGGCGAGGATTTCAAGCTCGCGACGGGAACCTGGGTCAGCGTCGGCCCGCTGCGATTGGATTTCATCGGCAAATTCGACCCGTGGGTCCGGGATGTCGCGGTCGCCGGCCATGATCGCGACGACCTGGGCATGCTGGTTTTTCCCGACGAGGCCGAAACCAGGCGCCTCGCGCCGCATCTGCGGCCGCAGACGCCTTTCGTCGAAGTGCTCGCCGATCCCGTGGTCAAAGAGACGTTCCGCGGGCGCCTGAGCGCGGTGGCGGCGCAGTCGACGGGTTCCTCGACCCGCGTCGCGCGGCTCGCGCTTTTGGCCGAACCGCCGTCGATCGATCTTGGCGAGGTGACGGACAAGGGCTCGCTCAATCAGCGTGCCCTGCTCGCCAATCGATACGCCGACGTCGAGGCGCTCTATGCGAGCGAGTTGAAGCCGCACGTGGTGCGGTTGTGAGGAATGCCGAGGGACGCGATCCCTCAATCGTCATGGCCGGGCTCGTCCCGGCCATCCACGTCGTCCAATCACGCCGCCATTCAGCGCTTCGGCCGCGGGCTCCGAGACAACGGTCGGCCGTGCGCCCGCCGAACCACGTGGATGGCCGGGACAAGCCCGGCCATGACGGAAAGGGTGGCTTGGAGCCTCCTGGGCGGCTTCGCTGCGCTCGCAGTGACGGGTAAACATAGGAGAACATGGCCATGAAAATCGAAGGCGCGGCGGCGATAGTCACGGGGGGCGGATCGGGGCTGGGGAGGGCGACGGCGGAGGCGCTCGCCGCCAAGGGCGCACGGGTGGCGGTTCTCGACCTCAACATGTCCGCCGCGGAGGCGGTCGCGCAGGCGATCGGCGGCATCGCCATCGCCGGCGACGTCGCGGATGCCGCCTCCGCCGAGGCTGCGATCGCGTGGGCGGAAGCCACGCATGGGCCGGCGCGCATTCTCGTCAACTGCGCGGGGATCGGCGTCGCCAAGCGCGTGGTGGGTAAAGATGGCCCGCACCCGCTCGGCGACTTCGAGAAGGTGATCCGCGTCAATCTCGTCGGCACCTTCAA
>JBAQGU010000317.1:0-3116 GCA_049287975.1 Roseiarcus sp. | reverse complement strand
TGGTTCGCTATAATAATTAATTGTGCTTTAATAAGCAATTTACGGAAATTCATCGTGAGGCGGCGATGTGCGATCGAGTAAATGTGGGCGCTCCTGGAACTGCCCCGCGAAGCGGCCGTGCGCGGATCGGGGTCAGCATCGTGGCGATGGCTTGTCTATGGTTTTCGACGGACGCCCGGGCGGAGACGATTGGCGGCGCCCTCGCGAAGGCCTATCTCAACAATCCCAACCTCAATCAACAGCGCGCGGCGGTGAGGGTCGCGGACGAGAATATTCCGAAGAATTACGCCGGCTATCTTCCGCAAGTGAGCGCCTCGGCGAGCGGAGGCGTTGAAAACGCGCAGATTGCCGGGGCGGGCCCGGAAAACGGCGACGTCCTCAGCCACCCGCGTACTCTCGGCGTTCAGTTCAATCAGCAGGTGTGGAACGGCAATAAGACATTCAATTCGATTCGCCAGGCCGAGTCGCAGGTTTTCGGCCAGCGCGAGGTGCTTCGGAACACCGAGCAGACCGTGCTGTTGTCCGCTCTGAGCGACTACATGAACGTGTTGCGGGACACCGCGATTCTGGAACTCGATCGTGCCAACGTCGACGTGTTGCAGGAGCAGCTGAGACAGACGCGAGATCGTTTCAACGTCGGCGAAGTCACCCGCACCGACGTGGCGCAGGCGGAGGCGAGTCTTTCGGGCGCGCAGGCGACGGCGTTGACCGCGCAGTCCACTTTGCAGACCGACATCGCAAACTATCGGCAGGATATCGGCGACGAGCCCAAGAGTCTCGCCCCGGTTTCGCCGTTGATCAAGCCGATTCCCAAGACCCTCACGGAAGCGGTCGCCATCTCACAGGCCGAACATCCCGCGATCGTCGCCTCGCTGCACGGCGTCGACGCCGCTGAACTCAACGTGAAGATCAGCGAGAGCGCGCTCTATCCTGCGGCTACCGTGACCGGCTCGATCACCAAAGAATACGACCCCTTCGGGTTTACCACCGGGACCCAGGTGCTGGCGAGTTCGTTGATAGGAAGCGTCACGATCCCGATCTACCAGGGTGGCGCTGAATACGCGACCATCCGACAGTCCAAGGAGTCCCTCAGCCAGCAAGAGATCCAGACCGATCAGCAACGCGACGTGGTGCGCGCGTTGGTGGTCGCCGCCTGGGGAAGCAATCAGAATTCGCTCGGAATTGTGCGCGCCTCGAAGGCGCAGGTGGATTCGGCGGAAGTCGCGCTCGCCGGCGTGCGGGAGGAGGCCAAGGTCGGCCAGCGGACGACGCTCGACGTGTTGAACGCGCAGCAGACCTTGCTCCAGGCGCGCGTCCAGCTGGTGAGCGCGCAACACGACCAGGTGGTGAATTCCTACAACCTTTTTGCGGCCATCGGCCGCCTCTCGATCACGCGCCTGGGCCTCTCCGTTCCGGAATATGATCCGAGGGTGCATTTCGATCAGGTAAAGAACAGATGGATTGGCCTGCGAACCCCCGACGGCAAGTAGCGCACGCGTGAGGAAAGCGTGAATAAGGCGGGACGCGCGACGATCCCTTCCGCCGTTCCGTTGCGCATGCGACTCAGCTAAGGCAATCCTGGACGAGGCGGCGACGGCGGGCGATTCGGTCGCGCCAATCGTACGGCGGGCGCAACGGCGCGGGCGACCACTGCGCACTGGCGATCGAAGACTTAAATCGCGCGCCGCGAGGCGCGGAGGCCAAGGAAATGAGCGCACCCAATCCCACTGGCGGTGAACGCGAGCTCGACGCGCTGCGACGCGCCCAGCGCGCCCACGAACCCTCCATGGAGGAAATTCTCGCCTCGATTCGGGCGATCATAGCCGATGATCGCGTGGCCGAACCCGCCAAGCCCGTCGCCGCGCCGAAACCGGCCGCGAGCGCGGGTCCGCAGATCGTCTACTCGAACGATTCGGCCCCCTCTCTGCGCGCCGTTTCCGAACCCGAGTCCGTCCCGGCGAAAACGCAAAGCGCGCCGGCGCCGACGACGCCGGTCTCGGAAGCGGCCCCAGTCGCGTGGCGTCGACCGCCGGTCGAAGCGCTCCCCTCTCCCAGCCCGGGGCCCGAGCCGTCGACCCCCACGCCCGAAATCTCGCTGGACCCCGAGCCGATGACTGAGCCGCCGATGCTCTCGGACGAGGCCGATCGCGCGGTTTCGGAATCTTTTCATGTCCTGTCGACGAGCCTTGCGTTCCGAAGCGAGCAAATCGAAGCCATGACGCGGGAAATCCTGCGTCCGATGATCAAGACGTGGCTCGACGAGCACCTTCCGGGTCTCGTGGAGCGGCTCGTGCGCGCGGAAATTCAGCGTGTCGCGCGCGGGGTGCGCTGAGCCCAGCAATATCATCGACGGGAGCGGGAGAGCGCAAAGCGTGAAACGTTGACTTTCACGCTCGCGCTGGCATTAAGCGATCCGCGGCTATTCCTCGCGCGGACTTGCGTTTTACTCGGGTTCAGGGCGACGTCGCATTCCTTGAGTCCCCGAGCGGCGGACGCGGCGCGTTCGACCCCGGGCCCTGTCAGGCGTCCCTCCATGATGGAAAAAACATTCGAAGCCGCAGCGGTCGAAGGCCGCATCGCCGCCCGATGGGAGCAGGTAGGCGTGTTTCGCGCCGGCCGCGCGGACCGCGCGGACGCGGCGCCGTTCTGTATCGTCATTCCGCCGCCGAACGTGACCGGCAATCTGCATATGGGCCACGCGCTCAACAATACGCTGCAGGACATTCTCTGCCGCTACTGGCGGATGAAGGGCAGGGACGTGCTCTGGCAGCCGGGCACCGATCATGCCGGCATCGCCACGCAGATGGTCGTTGAACGCCAGGTGATGGAACGGCAGGAGCCCGATCGGCGCGCGATGGGGCGCGAGAAGTTCGTCGAGCGGGTGTGGGCGTGGAAGGGCGAATCGGGCGGCGCGATCGTCGCCCAGCTGAAGCGCCTGGGCGCCTCCTGCGATTGGAGCCGCGAGCGTTTCACCCTTGACGAGGGCCTTTCGGCCGCCGTCCGCACAGTGTTCGTCGCGCTTTACAAGAAAAGGCTCATCTATCGCGACAAGCGGCTGGTGAACTGGGATCCGGTCATGCAGACCGCCGTCTCCGACCTCGAGGTGTTGCAGGAGG
>JBAQGU010000316.1:0-3924 GCA_049287975.1 Roseiarcus sp. | reverse complement strand
AGGCCGAAGACGCGACTTCCGTAATCACTGGAAGAGTTTCAGGATGAGCTGGCTGTCGAGCGCGCTCACGCCGAGGGCGTAGTTCGTCGTCAGGGCGGAGTTCAGCGTGCTCGCTGCCGTCATTCTGTCCTGCGTGGCGCCGATCAGGGCGGAGTAACTGGTGACCGCCTGCAGCGCGGCGCCAACGGCTGTCAACAGGGCGCTGGCGTTCGCTGACGACACCTGAGTGGAATTCCCGGTTCCCAGCGAGGTCAGATTGTAGGCGCCTTGGGTCAATAGGCCCGCCGTCGCGCCGGTGGGCGGCGTCGTCGTCACGGAGACGCCCAAAGACGCTGCGGCGGCGACGGTCGTGGCATTGCCGTTGGCGTCGACGCCGCTGTAGGTCGTCACTGTCTTGGTTCCGTCGAGCGAAAGGGCCGTGACCGTGAACGTATCGCCGGTCGTGACCGCCAACGTCGATGAGTTGGCGACCTGATCGGCGCCGTAGGCGAGGGTGGCCGTCGACGTGTCGGTGAGCGCGAGCGTCTGCAACTGGCCAAGCGTGGTGGTGTCGGTGATCGTGGGTTCCTCAGCCGTCGTGGCGACGGTTGCGCCGCCGGAGGGACGAAGGTTTACCGTCATTGCGAGCAAAGCGAAGCAATCCAGCCGGCGGCTTGCATGCGGCCTGCCGGATTGGCCGCGGCCCTTACCGAACCAGCGGCGTCCGGTCGAGCAAGCCTCGGATCCCATTGTAATACGGCGCGAATTTTCTCAGGAGGTCGAGATGGTATTTGCCCCAGGCGGCGATTTCGTCGAAATCGTCGCAACAGGCGATAGTGGCGCAGGTCAGCAACAACAGGACCTCGGACAGCGGGTAGACGATCCGCCACGGCTGGCGGTCATCATCGAGCCTGGAAAAATGCTTCAGCAGTAGAGCTACGCGAGCCTTGGGCAGCTCCTCGTCGGCCAAAAAGTCGCTTGTCTTGTCCATCCGGCGTCCCCAAGTGATTCGGGGCGCCCAAGGAATCACATCTCCGCGTCAAGCCAAAATCGTCGTTAACCTGACTTCCGTGCCGTGACCCCGACGCTCCGTCAAATTGACAGGCGTGGCCCGGCGGGGCTACAACTTCCGGTTGAGCAACCCGTCCGAGTCCTATGCAAACGCGCACCGCGAAATTCGCCATTGGCCAGGTCGTCAAGCACCGCATCTATCCCTTTCGCGGCGTGATCTACGATGTCGATCCGACCTTCGCCAATACGGAGGAATGGTGGCGGTCGATCCCGGGGCGAGGTGCGTCCCTCGAAGGATCTGCCGTGGCATGGGCGCGGAGCCGTTTGTGCTGGCCGGAGTCGTAATGTCACTCGTTCTACCGCCTGATCTCACGGTCGCTCAAACTGCGATATGGCTTGATCAGCAGTTGTTCCCAGGCCGGCCGATCTACAACACGGGTCAGGCTCTCGCCATCCGAGGCAGGCTCCGGGCCGATCTGTTCGAGACCGCGCTCCGCGAGACGGTCGCGGAAAGTCCCGGTCTCCGGCTGGCCCCGCGCTCGGGCCCGTTAAAATTTGATGTGCCGCGGCTCGATTTTCGCGAACATCCGGACCCAATCGCCGCGGCCGAGCAATGGATGCGGAGCGAGATGCGAGTGGCGATACCGTTGGAGGATCAGGCGCTATTTCGCTTCGCGGTGATTCGGGTCGGCGAGGACCACTGGATCTGGTTCCAGAAATATCACCACATCATCATCGACGCGACCGGCCGGCGCCTCCTCAATGCTCGCGCGGCCTGCCGCTATCGCGCATTGCGGTTCGGCGAACCCTTACCCGCGGTAAAAGCCGCCACACCCGAGGACCTGCTGAATGCCGAACGGCGCTACGCCGATTCGTGCAGCCATGAGGCGGACCGCGCCTACTGGCTGGAACGCTTCGCGCACCAGCCCGGACCGCTGGTCGAGATCAATCGGCAAAACACGGAACGGGGAGGTTCGGGGTGTCACGCGCGCGTCGGATTTACCCTGAGACGCGCGGATTTCGCGCGGCTGGAGACGGCGGCGCGGGCGTTGGGAGCATCGGCGTTTCGCGCGATGCTTGCGCTGACGTACGCCGCGTTCGCACGCTTGTACGATCGTTCTGACATCGTGCTCGGCGTCGAACTGGGCAACCGCTCCGGCGCCGGCGCAAAGCAGGCGATTGGAATGTTGTCGCGACCGCTGCCGCTACCCCTGACAAGCGATCGAACCACGACCATCGCCGATGTCGCGCGCCAAGTCGACGAGGCTCTGGATCGAGACTACCAGCACCGGCGCTTTCCGATCCAGGAGCTCGTCACGGCACTCGGGATCACGCGGCAAGGGCGTCACGGCCTGTTCGACGTCATCGTGAACTATATTCCCGGCGCCTACGACTTCGGGTTCGAGGAACTTCCCGTCGAAGTGACCAATCTTTCATACGGCTTCTCCGCGCCTTGGATGGTCACGATTGCAGACACAGGTCCGACGCGCGATCTCGACGTGGCCGTCGACACCGATCCGGGTCTGATCAGCGCGGACATGGCGGCGCAATTGGCCGCTTGCGTGGAGACCCTGCTGCTGCGCGGCCTGGAGGACGCCACTTGCCCAGTCGGGCGATTACCGATCATGTCGGAAGCAACACAGGAACGGCTTCGGGGCTTCTCCGCCGGTGAGACAGTCGCGTTGCCAGAGGGAGCGACGCTTGCCACGCTGTTCGCCGCGTGGGCCGAACGGACGCCCGACGCGGTCGCCCTGATATCGGGCGAGCAGCAACTGAGCTTTTCCGATCTGCATGAGCAGGCCGTGCGCCTGGCGCGGCGTCTGGCGGCTTTCGGCGTCGGCCCTGGCGTGATTGTTGGGATCGCCCTGCCTCGCTCGCCCACCCTGGTCGTCGCAGTGCTCGCGGTTCATAAGGCCGGCGGGGCCTATCTGGCCCTCGATCCCTCCTATCCCGCGCAACGGATACGCTTCATCGTCGCGGATTCGGCCGCGCCGGTCATCCTGACCAACGCCACGCTCGCGGCCGCCTTTGCCGACAGCGGCGCCCGGCTATTGTTCGATGCCGAGCCGGCGGGCATTGAAGCCGCGACGGCCGAACTCGTTCCCTTGCGGCCCCGCGATCTCGCTTACGTGCTCTATACTTCGGGCTCGACTGGGCGCCCCAAGGCGGTCGGCATCGATCATCGCAACCTGATCAACCTCATCTGCTGGGGCCGTTCGATCGTTTCCGACGCGGAGCTGGGCGGCCTGCTGTTCTCCACGTCGCTCAATTTCGATCTTTCGGCCTTCGAGATGTTCCTGCCGCTCTGTTTCGGTGGCTGCATCGTCATGGTGGAGAATTTGCTCGCGCTTCACGCCGCGCCGCGGCGTGACAGGGTCCGGTTCGTCAATACGGGGCCGTCATTGCTCGACGCGCTGCTGCGTATCGGGAAACCGCCGCCGGGGGTCACCACCGTCCTCGTGGCCGGTGAAAGACTGTCACGCCATTTGGCCAGCGTGGTATTCGACGCCGCGCCAGGAATCAGGCTACTCAATTGCTACGGCCCTACCGAGACGACGGTCTATTCGACCGGGGCGCCCGTCGATCCGACGGACCGTTCCGAGCCCTCGATCGGCCGCTCGATCTGGAACACCTCGCTGCATGTGCTGGATTCCGGTGGCGCGTTGCTGCCGCCCGGCGCCGAAGGGGAGTTGTTCATCGGCGGCGCCGGCGTGGCGCGCGGCTATCTCGGCCGGCCTGAATTGACCGCCGAACGCTTTCTGCCCGATCCCTTTGGACCGGGACGACTCTACCGCACCGGCGACCGCGTGCGCTGGCGGCCCGATGGCAATCTCGAGTTCCTCGGGCGGGCCGACGATCAAATGAAGATCAACGGTGTGCGCGTCGAGCCCGGGGAGATCGAGGCGGCACTGCTCGCGCTGCCCGGGATCGCCG
>JBAQGU010000315.1:0-4622 GCA_049287975.1 Roseiarcus sp. | reverse complement strand
CCCGTCGCGCCGGCCAACGCCCCGGCGTTGCCGCACAGCCGGCCGACCCAAGAAAGATTTTTCTGGCCCTCCCGCCCCTACTACGCCGCGACACGCCTGATGATCGCAATGAAGCCGGTCGCCTTTGTGCATCTGGCGATACGGTCGCACCCAAGCCGACCAAAGTCCAAATCGATGGAAGCCCATCAGAGGGGCGAGCAAGGGCCGCAGTGAGGAATAGCGCGGATCGATCCTCCGAACCTTCGCGACAGCGAAACACTCCTGATGTTTCCCATATGCTTCCCAAACGCGTTCTCTGGGAAGCATGGCCTGTCGTAATGTCGGTTAAGTGCTTGAAATGAGTGGCGCGCCCGAAGAGATTCGAACTCCTGACCCCCAGATTCGTAGTAAGAGGCCCTTGCGCGCCATAGAGCGCCGTGATTAGCCTTTAGGGCGTCATAACGCTCAACGATTGCGGCGAATTTAGAAGTCGTCGCCGCCAAGCGCCGCCACGTTCCACCCAAAAGGTACGGGTCCGCAAGGTCCGCATGGGGTCCGCGAATGCCCAAGCTCACTGATCGCTTCGTCTCGTCCTTGCATGTCGAGCCGCCCCGGAAGGATCGGCTGGTGTTCGATACCGAATGCCCCGGGCTTGGCGTCCGAGCGACGATAAGAGGAACTCGCTCCTTCATCGTTCAATGGACCGATCCGGCAACCAAGCGAAAGGTCCGCGAACCGATCGGCATATGGGGCAACATAACGATCGAGCAGGCGCGAACCGCGGCCCGCGCGAGACTTGGCGATGTCGCCAAGGGCATCGATCCTGCCGCCGAACGGGCAAAGCGAAAGGCGGCTGAAATCGCCCTTCGTGAAGAACAGGCGTTGACCCTCGACACGCTGATTGACGATTGGGCGAGGCTGCACCTTTCCGCGCGGCGCCCCCGTTACGTGGCCGAGGCTCAGCGGGCGATCCGTCTCGCCTTTCGCGACTATCTGAAGCGCCCAGCCGCGCGATTGAGCCGCGCCGAGGTTATCGGAGTGCTCGACGGGATCGCCAGCGCGGACAAGGCGGTCACGGCCGGCAGGACGATGGCCTATGGTCGCGCCGCATTCGGCTGGGCCGTCAAGCGCGGGAAGGTCCCGGCCAATCCCTTTAGCGGCCTACCGGTGTCCAGCGGAGTTACCGAGCGGGATCGAGTCCTAACCGATGAGGAAGTCCGCCGCGTGTGGGATGCGACCAAGCGTCTCCCCTATCCGTTCGGGCCGTTCTATCAGATCGCCATTCTGACGTTACAGCGCCGCGAGGAAGTCGCGGGTATGCGCTGGAGCGAAATCGACGAAGGCTTGACGCGCTGGCAGATACCGAGCGGCCGGATGAAAAACGGCAAGCCGCATGATGTTCATCTACCGGACGCCGCGCGGGAAATTCTCCGCTCGATGCATCGCCGCAACGGCGTCGATCTGGTCTTTACGACCAACGGTCGAACTCCGATTTCAGGCTACTCGAAGGGGAAGAAGTCCCTCGACGCCGCCATCGCGAGCGACGACGAAGACCGCCAAGCGATTTCCGATTGGCGTGTTCACGACTTTCGCAGGACGGGCGTTTCCAAGCTCGCCGCTCTCGGCTTCGATAGCATCGTGGTCGACATGCTTCTGGCGCACCAACCCGCTCGATTGCGAGGCGTTGCCGCCGTTTATCAGCGCTTCAATTTTTGGGAGGTTCGGAGACGCGCGTTGGACGCTTGGGCGGCGCATGTGACGCGTCTCGCCGCTCCCGGGAACGTGGTGCCGCTCAAAGTTAGAGCAGTCTGACGAATGGTCTATCGCTATCGTCCGACCTTGCTCGAAACCGCCGTTGACGACAGCGACCCCGAGACCAGGGGATGGAGCGTAATCGACCGCGAGACGTGGGCGCGGCTTAAGGAGCTTCTCGATTTGCCTGACACGTGCCGGCTCGAGCTTGTCAACGAAGTCAGGAGAGAGAGGGCAAGTCACCACCGGCGTAAGAAACAGCCGCAACCGAAGCCGCCGAGCGAATCAAGAGAACAATTGTCGCGTCTCATGAGTCTGGCCGGCAAGCTTTCGAAGGGCTTGCGGGAAATGGACGATGGGGGGCGTAGCGCCGTTTTGATGTCTTTGAAGGAGAAGGCGGATTTTGATTGGGGGGAGGAAAAATCGCTGGGAGCCGATCGTGCGCTTCGAAACCCTTTCGATTTTTACGACTCGAAACCGATCGAAAGGTTGATTTCTGACGTTGATCACATTGAGCAGCGCTTAGCGCGCGCCCGCGAGATCGCCCTCCCGTGGGTGGGCCGGGTCGGCGGCGATCCCGAGCTCCGCGTTTTCATCAGAAATCTCGACTTTTTTCTTTTCCGTTATGTTGGTCAGGGGCTTGTCCGCTCAAGGCGAGGGGGTAGTAAGCCGCGTTTTCTTGTCCGTTATGTTGGTCAGGGGCCTGTCCGCACAAGGCAACCAAAGAGAGGGGGCAGTAAGCCCCGAGGAGGAACCGCATGTCTCGAATTTGTCGAATCGATCGCCCGCCTCGCCTACGGCGAACGCGCCTTCACGGCCAATGCAATAGACGACGCGGTCAAGGATGTTATCAAGTTTCGCCGCAATAAAGATGTGGGGAGGATACCGCGAAAAAGAGGGCAGTCCCCCCCATAAGCTGTTTTTAGGTGGGCGGTTCAGGTCGGTCTATGCCTCACCCAGGCGACGCTCGGCGTCGTAAACGGGGAAGAAGCCAAAATGGCCGACGAATACTTGATGCAGGAGCAATTCTGCCATCGATTTCACATATCCGACCGCACAGCTGAACGCTGGCGTGCGACGGGCGAAGGGCCGCCGTTTGTCCGCCTCGGTAAGCGAAAAATCGCCTATCGCGCATCGGACTGCGAGCGCTGGGCGGCGGCGCGGACGTTTCGCCACCGCGCCGAGGAGTTGCAGAGCGTCGCTCGCGGCGGTGCATCCGTAGGCGATCTTGATCGAAAGCCATCAGACGACGCCCTGGCTATCTCGCCGAGACAACCCCGGCAAGAACGCTCGAGCGGCGCGGCGGCCTGATCCATGGCACGAACCCGGCTCCGCGGGCGGCGGGCCGGGCTGCTTCGTCCTCGTATCGGGCGCCTTGTCCCGGGCTCCGGAACTCAAAGTCGCGAAGACGGGCAAGCCGTACGTTACCGCGACAATCAAGGTCGCGGCAGACAATGCCGCCGGGTTTTGGAGTGTTCTCGCCTTCAGCGAAATCGCCCAGACTGAACTCATGCGCCTCGTTGAGGGCGACAAGGTCAGCGTGCAGGGGTCGTTAAAGGTCGAGCCCTACACGGGGCGCGACGGGCAAACCAGGATCAATCGCACCGTCTTCGCCGATCATGTCTTGGCGCTTCGCCAGCCGCCGCGCGAGCGGAAGCCGAGGGCCGATAATTCGACGCAAGCCGTCGACCCATCCCTCAACGACAGCATTCCGTTCTGAGGACGCGCGCGATGACACCGTTCGACGCCGCCCTCCGATATGCCGCAAGAGGGTGGCCAGTCTTCCCCTGTCGCGGCAAAATACCGCTGACGCCGCATGGCTTCCGCGACGCTTCCACCGACGCCGCGACAATCGAGGCCTGGTGGTGTGAAAATCCCGATGCTCTGATCAGTGTAGCCACAGGGCGTGTCAGCCGCGTCGTCATCCTCGATATCGACGTCAAGCACCCGGGGCCGAACGGCTGGGATGCGCTCGAAGAACTAGGCTTCCTGCCGTTGGTCGATACTCCGATGTCGGTGACGCCGAGCGGGGGAACGCATGTCTTCTTCGACCCGGGCGAAAGCGACATTCCGCTTTCGGTCGGAAAGATCGGCCCGCAACTCGACGTCCGCGGCGAACGCTCATGCTGCACGTTGCCGACGCCGGGCACGGCCTACCGTTGGGATCCTCATAAGAACCTGAGGACGACGCCTCTCGCGCGCGCTCCAGCATGGCTCACCCCGGCTGTTGCCTCGCCTGCAACGGGTGCTGCGCCGACCCATAGGCCGCCTACGGGCGAGATTTCGCCGTACGGGGCATCGGCGATCAACGGCGCTGTGAGAGCGATTTACGGCGCTCCGCAAGGCCAGCAATCGACCACGCTGAACCGCGAGGCTTTTGGCATTGGCGGCCTGGTAGGGGGTGGTCAGCTTCCTGAGAGAGTCGCACTCGATGCCCTGATGCAGGCGGCGCTCTCAATGCCTACCTACGATCGCCGCCGACCGTGGCGCCGCGCGGAGGTCGAGAGAAGCGTCAAGGCTTCGTTCTTCGCCGGGATGCGGGAGCCGCGCCGTGTCGCAGGTTGATTATCCGGCGGCCTTTGAGCCGATAAAACCCACTTGGAAGCCGGGCCGCGCCGCGTTGAAGAGCGACGGCACTGAAAAGCGCGCTGTTGTCTTCAAGAGCGCTTCAGTCTTTTGCGGCGAATATGTCCCGCTATCCTATACGGTCGAACCGATCATTCGATCCTCGGCGTTGTATTGTCTGACGGCGCCGACCGGCGCGGGCAAAACTGCATTCATGGTCATCACCGCACTGGCGATCGCCACAGGACGCGCAGATATTCTCGGCCGTGAAGTCGTGCGTGGTCGCGTCGCCTACCTCGCCTGCGAAAATCCCGACGATATTCGCA
>JBAQGU010000314.1:0-5182 GCA_049287975.1 Roseiarcus sp. | reverse complement strand
GCACCATCGTCGTCGGGGCCGGCAAGGCCGCGGCCGCGATGGCCGCGGCCGTGGAACACCATTGGGACGGCCCGCTCGAAGGCGTGGTCGTCACCCGCTACGGCCACGGCGTCCCCTGCTCGCGCATTCGCGTCGTGGAGGCGGCCCACCCTGTTCCGGATGCGGCGGGACCAGCGGCCGCCCGGGACATCCTCGCCCTGGTCAGCGGCTTGACGCCCGACGATCTCGTGCTTTGCCTGATCTCAGGCGGCGGGTCCGCGCTGCTCGCTCTTCCCGCCGACGGCGTGACGCTTTCCGACAAGCAGGCCATCAATCGCGCGCTGCTGAAGTCGGGCGCGCATATCGGTGAAATGAACGTCGTCCGTAAGCACCTCTCGGCGATCAAGGGCGGCCAGTTGGCTGTCGCCGCCGCGCCCGCCCATGTCGTCAGCCTGATCATATCGGACGTTCCGCGCGACGATCTCTCCATCATCGCCTCGGGACCCACGGTCGCCGATCCCAGTACGAACGCGCAGGCCCTGGCGATCTTGCGCAAATACGAGATCGAGACCTCGGCGGGCGTTCTAAAGCGATTGAACGATCCGACGCTGGAGACGCCCAAACCAGGCGATATCCGACTGGCTCGCATCGACAACCGCCTGATCGCCACGCCGCAGATGTCTTTGGAAGCGGCCGCGCAAGTGGCCCGGGCGGAGGGATTCGCGCCGCTCATCCTGGGTAACGCGATCGAGGGCGAAGCGCGCGAAGTCGGCATCGTTCACGCGGGAATCGCGATGCAATGCGCGAGCCATGGCCAACCCGCGCCCGCTCCCTGCTGCCTCATCTCCGGCGGCGAGACGACCGTGACGGTGCGGGCGAAAGGCCGGGGCGGCCGCAACGCCGAATTCCTGCTGAGCCTCATGATCGCGCTCGACGGCCATCCTGGGATAGCGGCCTTGGCGTGCGACACCGATGGGATCGATGGCAGCGAGGATAACGCAGGCGCCGTCCTGCTGCCCGACAGTTTGGAGCGCATAAGGCGGGCGGGATTGGATCTGCAGACGCTCCTCGCCGACAACGACGCCTACTCGGCGTTCGCGGCGATCGGCGACCTCGTCGTCACCGGCCCGACGCGCACGAACGTCAACGATTTTCGCGCCATTCTCGTCTCTGGAAAGGGATGACGGCGCGGACGGCGATCGGCCTGGCTCCAAGTCATTCCCGCGATAGCGGCAGTCGCGGCGCCTCGAGGCAGATTGGAAGCTCGGCGGATGCCCACGCGGCGTCAAATCCTGATAGTATCCTGATGTCCTGGATGATCGCGTTCGCGACCATTATATGGCTTGACGACAAGGCCGCCGCATAAAGGCATCGTCTATCCGAGGAGCAACGCCATGTCGCAAATCGCCTTTCCGCCCCCCGACATCGGCATCCTCGCCCGGCGCGATGCGATCCTCGCAGGTCTGGCTTTCCTCCCGGAGGAATGCCTGATCGTCGACGAGATCGAGCGGCGCGCTTTCGAGACCGACGGTTTGACCGCCTATCGCCGGCCGCCGCTCGCGGTCGCTTTGCCCCGATCGACCGAGGAAGTCGCGCGGGTGCTGAAATATTGCAGCGAGGTCGGCGTCAACGTCGTGCCGCGCGGCGCCGGGACGTCGCTGTCGGGCGGCGCCATTCCGCAAGAGGACGCAATCGTCATCGGCCTCTCCAAGATGAGCCGCATTCTCGAAATAAACCTCGCCGACCGCTACGCCCGCGTCGAAGCCGGCGTCACCAATCTCGCGATTTCCGAGGCCGTCGTCGCCGAAGGCTTTTTCTATGCGCCGGACCCGTCCTCGCAGCTCGCCTGCACGATCGGCGGCAACATCGGCATGAACTCGGGCGGCGCGCATTGCCTGAAATACGGCGTAACGACCAACAACGTGCTGGGCGTCCGTCTCGTGACGCTGGACGGCGAAATCCTCGATCTCGGCGGAACGCATCTCGATGCGGGCGGGTTCGATTGGCTCGGCCTCGTGGTCGGTTCCGAAGGCCAACTCGGCATCGTGACCGAGGCGACAGTGCGGTTGCTCCGCGCCGCCGAGGGCGCGCGTCCGGTGTTGTTCGGTTTCGATTCCGCCGAGGCGGCAGGGCGATGCGTCGCCGCCATAGTCGGCGCGGGAATCGTTCCGGTGGCGATGGAATACATGGACAAACTCGCGATCGAAATTTGCGAGGGCTTCGCCCATGCTGGTTATCCCCTCGACGTCGAGGCGATGCTGATCATCGAGGTCGAAGGCGGCGAGAACGAGATGCAGGCGCAACTCGCCAAGATCACCGCCATCGCCAAGGATTGCGGCGTAAAGACCATTCGCGAGTCCATGTCGGCGATGGAGAGCGCGCAAATCTGGAAGGGGCGTAAATCCGCGTTCGGCGCGACTGGCCGGATCGCCGACTACATCTGCATGGACGGCACCGTGCCGACGAGCCGCCTGCCCGAAGCGCTACGCCGCACCGGCGAAATCTGCGCGTCCTTCGGCCTGCGCGTCGCCAACGTCTTTCACGCCGGCGACGGCAACATGCATCCGCTGGTGCTGTATAATTGTAACGATCCGGTCCAGCAGGCCAAGGCCGAGGATGCCGGAAACGAGCTGCTGAAACTCTGCGTCGAACTGGGCGGCTGCCTGACCGGAGAACACGGCGTCGGCATCGAGAAGCGCGATCTGATGCGCTTCCAGTTCAGCCCCGAGGATCTGGAGCAACAGATGCGCGTGCGCGCGGTGTTCGATCCGGATTGGCTGATGAACCCGGCCAAGGTGTTTCCGCTCGACCGGCGAATCTGAGGCGTCATGCAAACCAATTTTTCGCCCGAGCTGCTCGCCGACTCGCACATGCGCGCCTCCGAGAAGATCGTGCGCACCTGCGTGCATTGCGGCTTCTGCACGGCGACCTGCCCGACCTATCTACTGCTCGGCGACGAACTCGATTCGCCGCGCGGGCGCATCTATCTCATCAAGGAGATGCTGGAGAACCGACGTCCGGCGACGGAACTCGAAGTCAAGCACATCGATCGCTGCCTGTCCTGTCTCGCCTGCATGACGACCTGCCCGTCGGGCGTGCACTATATGCATCTCGTCGATCATGCCCGCGCCTACATCGAGGCGACCTACCAGCGCCCGTTCGCCGACCGCATGTTGCGCGGCGCGCTTTCGCGCATCATCCCCTCGCGAGAGCTGTTCCGCGCCGCGTTGCGGCTGGCCAAGATCGGCCAACCGTTGCGGCGCGTCGTCGCGGGAATTCCCCAATATGGCGAGAAACTCGCGGCGATGCTCGCGCTGGCGCCCAATTCGATCCCGGCGCGAATCGCGACCGAAGGACCCGGGGAATTTCGCGCCGAGGGCGGCCCGGCGAAACGCCGGCGCATCGCGTTGCTGACGGGCTGCGCCCAGGCCGTGCTCGCGCCTGAGATCAATGCCGCGACGATCCGGATGCTCAACCGCGCCGGCATCGACGTCGTCCTGCCGAGAGGCGAGGGCTGCTGTGGCTCGCTCGTGCATCACATGGGCCGCGAGGCGCGATCGCTCGCCCAGGCGCGCGCCAATATCGACGTCTGGCAGCGCGAGATCGACCAAGGCGGCCTCGAAGCGATCGTCGTAACAGCCTCGGGATGCGGCACCACGATCAAGGACTACGGGTTCATGCTGCGCGACGACCCGCTGTACGCGGAGAAGGCGGTGCTGATTTCGGCGCTCGCCAAGGACGTGACGGAGTATCTGACTGGGCTCGATCTGAAGTTCGAGAACCCCGCGAAGCTCGTCGTCGCCTATCACTCCGCATGCTCGATGCAACATGGGCAAAAAATCACCGACGCTCCGAAGATGCTGTTGCGGCGCGCGGGCTTCACGGTGCGCGACGTGCCCGAAGGCCATATCTGCTGCGGCTCGGCCGGGACCTATAATCTTTTGCAGCCAGAGATCGCCGGCCGGCTGCGCGCACGAAAAGTCGCCAACATCGCACGCGTGAAGCCGGACGTCATCGCGACGGGCAATATCGGCTGCATCACGCAGATCGCAGCCGGAACCTCGATCCCGATCGTCCACACCGCCGAGATGCTGGATTGGGCGACCGGCGGGCCGAAGCCGGAGAAGCTGGAGGGCCACTCCCTTCCCCCCTTGCGGGGGAAGGTGTCGTTGCGAAGCAATGACGGATGAGGGGAGATCGAGCGGAGCGAGATGGCTCCGTGGAGTTCCGCTCACTTTCGAGATATGGCTGCAAGGCTGCGGAGGATCGAGGCGTGGGCTACGTGTCGCACGATCAGAGCCATCTCGCTCCGCTCGATCCCCCTCATCCGGCCGCGCTTCGCGCGTCCACCTTCCCCCGCGAGGGGGGGAAGGGGTTTCCGTCCCGAATGATTTAGCCGTCAACGGCAGAATGATCGAGCCGGCTCATCTACCCATAAACATTCCGCGATCCCGCTCCACGCTCTGCACCAGATGATCGTGGACGGCGCGGATGCGCCCCAGACCGCGCGTGTCCTCGTGCGTCACGATCCAGTAGGCTCGCGTTGCGCGCCGCTCCGGCAATACGCGGACGAGATCGTCGAAACGCCGAGCGATATAGTCATGCACGACGCCCACGCCGACCCCTGCGCGTACAGCCTCCAGCTGAGTGACCGCACTCGCGCATTCGAAATTCGTCGACGCGCCGTCGTAGAGTTCGCGCACGTAATCGAGCGCGGTCGAGAAGGCGTGTTCCTCGACGTAGCCTATCAGCCGATGTCGGCTGAGTTCGCCGACGACCCCGGGCGCCGTGCGGGCCTCGAGATAAGCGGCGCTGGCGTAAACGCCCAGCGTGTAATCGGTGAGCTTGCGCGCCACGAAACGGCCCGCTTCCGGCTTGTCCAGTCCGACGACGATGTCGACCTCGCGCCGAGCCAGCGGCGTGAGCTGCGGCAGCGGCGCGAGTTGCACCCTCACGCCGGGATGTTTCTCCACGAAGTCACGCAAGGCGCCGGCGAGATAATAGGTCGAGAAACCGTCCGGCGCGCCGATCCGCACCTCCCCGGTGAGCTCGACGTCGATGTCGGAGACTTCGGCTTGGACATGCAGAAACGCGCTCTCCATCTGCTCGGCGGCGAGCAGGAACCGTTCGCCCGCGCTCGTCAGCCGGGCGCCGGTAGTGCGCCGATCGAACAACTTGGCGCCGAGAGCGGCCTCCAGCGCCG
>JBAQGU010000313.1:0-2093 GCA_049287975.1 Roseiarcus sp. | reverse complement strand
GTCGTCCCTCGCTTGTGACGTTTTGTCTTTTTGTGCAAGAAGCGATGCTCCAATCGAGGGAGATCGCCATGACGTTGCCGCTGGCCGGAATGCGGGTGCTCGATGTCAGCCAGGTGATGGCGGGACCGTTCTGCTGCATGCTGCTCGGCGATCTCGGCGCGGATGTCATCAAGGTCGAACCGCCGGAAGGGGGCGACCAGAGCCGGGGCGCCATGGGGTTCAAGTTGAAGGGCGCCGACAGTCTGGGCTTCCTCAACATGAATCGCAACAAGCGCAGCATCGCGCTCGATTTGAAGACGGAAGAGGGCAAGGCGGTCTTCTACAAGCTGGCGAAGACCGCCGACGTGATCGTCGAGAATTATCGACCCGGCGTCGTCAAGAAGCTCGGCATCGACTATGACGCGATAAAGATCATCAACCCCGCCCTGATCTATGCGAGCATTTCGGGTTTCGGACAGACTGGCCCCTGGGCCGATCGTCCGGGGTTCGACCTCATCGCCCAGGCGGCCTCCGGCATTATGAGCATCACCGGCGACGCCGATGGACCGCCGGCGAAGTCCGGCGTGCCGGTCACCGACATCGGCTGCTCGCTGTTCACGGTCTACGCGATCCTCAGCGCCTATATCGGCCGGCAAAAATCCGGCGAGGGACAATATATCGACGCGTCGCTCTACGAAGCTGGTCTGGCTTTCGCGATATGGGACATTTCGGAATTCTGGGGAACCGGCAAAGTGCCGCAGCGTATCGGGACGGCCAATCGGATGAGCGCGCCCTATCAGGCCGTGCGATCCGAGGACGGCTGGTTCGTTCTGGGCGCCAACAACGATCGTTTGTGGCGGCGGCTGTGCGACGTCATCGGGCGGCCGGACCTCCTCGAGGCGCCGCGATACAGGACCATCGCGGATCGGCTCGCCAATCGCCCCTCGCTCATCGCGGAGCTCGAGAAGACGTTCGTCACGGCGCCTTCCGAGCAATGGGTGTCGCGCCTGCTGGAGGTCGGCATTCCCGCGGGCCCCATCTATGATTATGCGCAGGCGCTCGACAACGAGCATGCGCGGTCGCGAAACGTCGTGATGGAGCTCGACCATCCCGTCGAAGGAAAGTTCCGTTCGATTGGCTTTCCCGTCAAACTCCGCGGCACGCCGCAGCAGGTGCGCCGCCCACCGCCGCGCCTCGGGGAGCATACGGTCGAGATATTGTCCGAACTCGGCATTTCCAACCATGGCGCGGAACCCGCGCGATGACGAGCGGATCGGTGGAGCTGGCGATTTCCGGGGGCGTCGCCTCGGTGGTCTTCAACCGGCCCGAAGCTCACAACGCGATGACGTTCGCGATGTACGATCGACTGGAAGAGGCTTGCGCACAAATTTCCGCCGACAATTCGGTTCGGGCGGTCGTCTTCCGCGGCGCCGGCGAGGCGTTCGTCGCGGGGACCGACATCAACGAATTCCGCGACGTCAAAACGGCCGAGGACGGTCTCCGTTATGAGAGCCGCATCGAGCGGACGATCGGGCTCGTCGAACGGATAGACGCGCCGACATTGGCTGTGGTCACCGGGGCCGCGATGGGCGGCGGACTCGTTCTCGCGGCCGCTTGCGACCTGCGTCTGATAACGCCGCGCGCGCGATTTGGCGTTCCGATCGCCCGAACGGTTGGAAACTGCCTGTCGGTGGCGAACACTGCCCGCCTGGTCGCATCGCTGGGCGTCAACCGCGCCAAACGCATGCTGCTCCTGGCGGAGATCATGGACGCGGGGGAAGCGGTCGCCTGCGGTTTCGCCCTCGAGGCCGTCGCGCCGGAAGAAATAGATAGGCGGGCCGCCGAGTTGGCCGGCGTGCTCTCATCGAACGCGCCGCTCACGCTGGGCGTCGCCAAGGAGGCGATTCGACGACTGGCGGCGACCGGCCTTCCGAACGGCGACGATCTCGTTCGCTTCGCGTACGGCAGCGGCGATTTCAAGGAGGGCGTCAGCGCCTTCCTCGAAAAGAGGCGGCCCGTCTGGACGGGAAGATGACGACGCCACCGCCGTGATTGTCTACTCGCTCTCCGTCATTGCGAGCAAAGCGAAGCAATCCAGACTTGGGCTGCGCATC
>JBAQGU010000312.1:0-7564 GCA_049287975.1 Roseiarcus sp. | reverse complement strand
GGCATACGCATTCGCGACTATCCGTTGACGCTCGACAAGGTGTTGAACGTTTGGGCCGCGAACGACAAGGGGGAGCGGCGAAGTTTGGCGGCGCCGGTGCGAAGCGCGGGTTGAAGTCACCGAGATCCGCCCTCTTCATCATCGCGAGCAAAGCGAAGCGATCCAGACTAGGGCTCTCCAACTGAGACTTAGTCTGGATTGCTTCGCTGTCGCTCGCAATGACGGCGCGCGGACGTCAAACGCTTTGTCGAGGCGGCGAAACGGCAGCGGGTGTGGGACCGAGAGGCCAAGCTCTCAGAGTCGCGATACCGCAGCCACCTTGCGCCGAAACATCAAAACTTCTCCACCCAGGGGCGAAGTTCGACCTCCCAGGTCCACGCGCTGCGCGGCTGCCTCAGCACGTGGAGATAGGTCTCCGCGATCGCGTCGGGGTCGAGCATCGAGTCCGGCTTGTCCGGGGACTCGGATCGACCCGGATTTCGAATGCCGCCGTCGATCACGAAATGGCCGACGTGAATCCCCTGCGGGGCGAGTTCGCGAGCCATGCTCTGCGCAAGTCCACGAAGGGCGAACTTGCCCATCGCGAACGGGGCTGATTGGGCGTATCCCTTGACGCTCGCCGAGGCGCCGGTAAACAGGATCGCGCCGTGCCCCTTCGGGACCATCCGGCGCGCGGCCTGCTGCGCCACCAGGAAGCCGGCGAACGCGCTCACGATCAGCGAGCGTTCGACCTCCTCCGGGACCAGTTCGACGAAGGGGCCGCGCGTCCTGCCGCTGGCGTTGAAAACGACGACGTCCGGAGCGCCGATCCGGCGTTCGACCTCCTCGAACAGGCTCGTCACCTCAGCCAAGTCGGTCGCGTCGCAGGCGAAAGCCCGCGCGCCCGTCTCATTACACAAATCGGTGAGCTTATCGATGTTTCGCGCTGCGAGGGCGACGCGGATGCCTTCGCGGGAAAAAAGACGGGCGAGAGAGGCGCTGAGACCGGCGCCGGCGCCGACGATCAGCGCGGTTTCATATCGTGGCGAGGCCATTGATCTCTCCTTTGATCAGGTCATGGCTGCGAGCCGTTCATTCCCATCCGAGGACTCGGCGGTCGGGCGCGCGCCGCGCCGTTACTAGCGCATCCGCTGGGATTGGCGAAACAGGGGGATCGCGAACTTGAGTCCGTTCGAGCAGCGCGCCGCCGCGCAGCTGCGTCGGTTCGCCGACCGCGGCGCTCCTCACCGCCCGCCCGAAACGGTCATGACGCTTCCCGTCACGTAGCGTGAGGCCGGCGAGATCAGCCACGCGATCGCCTCGGCGATTTCTTCGGGCGCCCCCAGCCGGCCGATCGGAATCGAAGAGGCGATCTGCTCCTTCACCGCCGGCGAGGACAGAATCGGCGACGACATGTCGGTCTCGATCATGCCGGGCGCGACCGCGTTGACGCGGATACCCTCGCGTCCGACCTCATTGGCGAGGCCGCGGGTAAAAGTCTCGATCGCGCCCTTGGTCGCGGCGTAAGGCGCGCGGGACGGCAGGCCGCCGGTCCGCGCCGCCACCGAGGAGATGTTGACGATCGCGCCGCCAGGGCCGCCGTGCAGCGTCGAGAGCCGACGCACCGCCTCCTTCGCGCAGAGCATCGTTCCGATCACGTTGACCTGGAGCAGCCGCGTCAGCTCGACGGGGTCCAGCGCGTCGACGCGCGCGAACTCGCCCAAAATGCCGGCGTTGTTGACCAGGCCCGCGAGCGGACCTAGCGCGCCGACCGCGTCCTCGAACAATTTCGCAATCGCCTGCGGGTCCGCCACGTCGGCCTGGATAGCTCGAGCGCGCCCGCCGGATTTGACTATTCCCGCAGCGGTCGCTTCGGCGGCGCCCTGATCGGAGGCGTAATTGACCGCGATGGCATGGCCCGCCGCCGCCAGCGCGAGACAAGTCGCCGCGCCGATGCCCCGCGCGCCGCCGGTGACGATGATAAGGCCCGACATCTGGCGATCTCCTGGTTGGGTTTTCGATCATAAGCGGCCGGACGAGGGCCACGTCAAGCGACGCGGAATCACAATATCGATCACATGGCGAGCGCCTCCATAGGCGATGCCTCGAAACAACTACCGCACGACGAAGCGGCGAGGTACGCCGGGAAGCGGTCGAACGCTGCGCCAAGCGGCAAGCCTTGAAGCGTCGTGGCATTCTGGATGCTCGCGTACGCGAGCATGACACATGTTGGTAAAGCACGGCCCGTGTACGATTGTTGGCGCAAGCTGCATCGCTTCGAAAGCGTCTCGAGTCCGACGCGCTACGTTGCGCTGCCCCGACTTTGGCGCCATTCATGGCGGCAGAGGACGCGCCCGCGATGCCTTATCGAAAACGCAATCTGGGTCTCGCGCTGGCGGCGACGAGCCTGTTGCTGCTCGGTGCGCCGGCGCGTCCGGCTTCGGCTTGCACACCCGGCGACGAAGCCTGTCCGATCGTCCTGAAAATGCTGCCGGGCGCCGTTTCCGTGACGGAGTCCGGCGATCTGACCCAATACCGCCCGACCATCGCCTTTCGGTTCGAAGCGCGGGGGGGACAGACGGTCGTCGTTCACGTGAGCGGTCCGGCCACGAAGGGCCAGTTGCCTTTGTCCGGCCCGATCAGCGGGGACGCAGGCGGCGATTTCTATCAGGATACGCCATTCAAACTGCCGGCGAGCGGTATCTACACTTTTACCGTCTATGCGAACATGATGGCGGATGGCGCGTTCGGGCGTTTCATGCTGACGCTGACGATCAAGTGACACGCGCAGAAACCAACGAGGAGACGAACGCCATGCAAGACCTCTTCACTCTCGAGGGCCGTACGGCGCTCGTCACCGGCGGATCGCGCGGCATCGGCGAAATGATCGCGGAAGGCTTCGTGCGCGCCGGCGCCAAGGTCTACATTTCCGCGCGCAAGGCCGAAGCCTGCGAGGACACGGCAAGGCGGCTGAGCGCGTTCGGAGAATGCATCGCCATGCCCGCCGACGCTTCCGGTGCGGCAGGAGCGAGAGCACTCGCGGCGAGCTACCTCGCCAAGGAGGCGACGCTCGATATTCTCGTCAACAACGCCGGCGCGGCGTGGGGCGCCGAAATCGAGACGTTTCCGGAGAGCGGCTGGGACAAGGTGATGGATTTGAACGTCAAGTCGCCGTTCTTTCTGATCCAGGCGTTGCTGGGAACGCTGAGGGCCAGCGCGAGCCAGCAGCGCCCGGCGAAGGTCATCAACATCGCCTCGATCGACGGCCTGTCGGTCAATATGCAGGATACCTATTCCTATGCGGCCTCGAAAGCGGGGCTGATTCATCTGACCAAGCGGCTCGCCCTGGAGTTGGCGCCGGAAAATATCGTCGTCTCCGCGATCGCCCCTGGCGCCTTTGCCTCAAACATGAACAAACTCGCGCGCGACGAAGGCGAGGCGGTGGCCAAACGAATCCCGGCGCTGCGGATCGGGACGCCCGAGGACATGGCCGGCGCCGCGATATTCCTCGCCTCGCGCGCGGGCGACTACGTCGTGGGAGCGACATTGGTCGTCGACGGCGGAATCGCCTGGACGCGCCAGGGATTCGAATGACAGCATGCCGCGAACTCGGTGTTTACGCAACCGCTCGGTTCGGCTTAAACCGCTGGAGTAGGCGGGGCGCGATTCGCGCCGCCGTCGGCGGACGAAATCGCGACGGAGCAGGGTTCTGGAGACGGCGCTTTATCGCCCGGTGAAGAGCTTCCTCGAAGACCTCGGCTTCGCGGCCAAGGGGGAGGTCGGCGGCTGCGATCTCGTGGCGCTCAACGGCGACGACCCGCCGGTGGTCGTGATCGGCGAGCTCAAGCTCACCTTCAATCTCGAACTGGTGCTGCAGGCCGTGGATCGCGCTGCCGCGGGCGACGAGGTGTGGCTCGCCGCACGCCTTTCGCCGCGCGGCAAGGGACGCGAGAGCGACGCGAGGTTTCGCAACCTCTGTCGGCGGCTAGGCTTCGGCATGCTCGGCGTCACCACGGGGGGCAAGGTCGAAGTTCTCGTCAGCCCCACCGCGCCGACGCCGCGCAAGGATCCGCGTCGCCGCTCCCGGCTCGTCGACGAACACCGGCGCCGTCGAGGCGATCCCGTCGAAGGCGGGGGCTCGCGCGCGCCGGTCATGACCGCCTACCGCCAGCGTGCGCTGGCCTGCGCCGCAGCCTTGTCGAGCGGTTCGCGACGCCCCCGGGACCTCAAGCGCGACATACCCGACGCGCCGCAGATTCTGCGGGGCAACGTCTACGGCTGGTTCGCCAATGTCGAGCGCGGCGTCTACGGGCTCACCGACGCAGGTCGCGCGGCGCTTCTGCGCTGGCCGGCGCCCTAGGCGATAGCAAGGATCTGACACACGATCGGACCGCGGAAACCTGAACGCTCAGCCGCCGAGCTCGAGTCTTGTGTGTCTCGGCGCCCAGGCGGGAGAGCGGCGGTTCACCGAAGTGCTCCGCGAGGCGGGGTTTAGGGATGTCCGCCGCGTGGCCTCGAGTGAATCGATATGATCCTGGAGGCTCGAGGGTGAGCGCAACCTTCAGTCCACGCGGACGCCGTTCGCCTCAACCAGGAGCGACGCGAAGGCCGCTGTCGACGCTTCGTTCCAATCGCTTCGAGTGAAGCCGGCGACAGGCGCGTGCCTCTCAGCCGAGGGGCGCGGCTCAAGCGTTCGTCTGCTGATCGCTTTGAGCATAGATGAACCAGAATTCACCTCGGTACGTGCCACCGTGAACGACCCATATATGCATCAGGTCGCCGTTGGCGGCATGGGCCACGCCGAAGTCCTCGCGCTCGTTGACGACCAGGTAGGATATCCGGCTGTTTGCGCAAGTCGGATCGCCCTGGCCGTTTGTCGTCGCGGCCAGTTCCTGGTACTTGGCGAGCATGGCCTCAGTGCTCTCCTGGCTCGCCTTCGCAATGGCGACAGCCTGGTCCTTGGTGTCGCATATGACGACGGGGACTTTGAAGCCGCCCGCCCACATCGGCGGGGGCGGTTCTGCGCGCGAGCTTCCCGCCCACACAACCAACGTAGCAGCAGCAATAAAGGCTGCGCCTGCTTTATACGCACTCATCGAAGCCTCCATAATTTGAGCTGCCACATCCGCCATGGATTGTGGTCTCGGTCGTGACAGGCCGCTTGATTGCGACGCCTACAAGTCGCATCAGGAGCGACAAGGATTCAAGGCCATAGGGCCACCGCGCTCGAGCCGCCCCCCAAAGTTCTGGGAGGGAGTGACGCAAAGGACCGCGGTTGATTCCTCGTCCCAATCATGCCGGGCTCAATCTCGAGCGCGAAGGCTGTGATCGCATGGTGAGGTCATTCGCCAGCGTCAACCCGACAGAGCCGGCGCGCTCCGGAGATCGCGTCATGGATTCTGACGCAGATGGCTGTGACTTGGGCTACGCCGCTCAACAAATGAATCAACTCGCGGCAAGCGGGGCGGGAACCGACAATCGAACACAGGCCGTGCTCACGAACATTGTGACATGCTCGCAATTTGGAATACCACGACGCTATAAGGCTTGCCGCTTTTCGTCGCTCTCACGACTTCCCGGCTCACGTCGCCGCTTTGTCGTGTCCCCACGGCTGGATCCCTGCTTTAGCCCGGCCTTCCATCTGAGGATGCGGAGACGTGGCGGAAACCTCAGTGCCGCGTTGAGCGATCACGCCGAGCGCTTCTTTGACAGTCGCTGAAAATGCCATATGTTTAGTGCGTCCAAGACTGAACCTGACGTATCTGCGGGCAGACTCTTCAGCGAGTGTGCGGGGGACGGGGCGGGGCGATGCGGCTCGAAACGATCTCTATTCACGGCTGCTTCGCTTGATTCACGGCGGCTTCGCTTGCGACCCCACCACACGGGCGGTGGCGACGCCGATCTATCAGAACGTCGCCTATGAATTCGAGAGCGCCGACCAGGCCGCTGCGATGTTCAATTTGGAGGTCCCAGGGCTTCCGTTAGACCTAGTATGTCGGAACGACCAGGGGAGACTCTTGCATGCTTATGCTTGCGATTATATTCGTTCTGACCGGCGCGGCTCTGGGATTGAGGTTCAAGGCGTTCGTCCTGGTCCCGGCAAGCGGCTTTGTTGGAGCGAGCCCTTTCCTGACCAACTTCGCATATTGTTACTCGCCGTCGGTGCAGGCGTTGGCAACGATTACGATAGTCAGGGCGCTTCAGATTGGGTATCTATTGAGTATAGCTATACAGCTTAAGCTTTGGACGTCCCGAACGGCCCCATGCCACCGAAGGTGCTCGGTCGGCGCATTCGGTTCGATTGAAGACGTGAAGGATCATCTGGATGCTTAAGCCGGCGGAGCCGGAACCAAACAGGAGTAAAGGAGCCGACCAGAGCGCACGAGTCCCCCGGCCTTACATGGCGCGGGACCGAAGGGTGGCGGTTCGTTCGCCGCCTGCACAATATCCCTCAATTGACAATGGAAGTAAATTGAATTTGACATCACTTGGAACTACGCTAGGTTGGGCTTCTGATCCTATACCAATAGGCCGGGGGGATCATAGGTCAAATCCCGAATGTCGGCCAGTTCGGCGGGGTGCGGACCCGTCGGCGGTTCTCGTTCTCCATGCTGGTGGAACGGCACGCGCTTGGTCGACCTGACGCTAGGCCGATTCCATCAACTAGGCCAAATGGCTGTGGAGCGCCCCGCGCTAACCTTCAAATCGATGCGGCCGACACGCTGGTCTTGGTCGCCGCCGGCCCGTACAGGCCTCAGCCCCGCTCCGGGGCGGTGGACCAGCGCCTCATCTCACATGGCCGCGTGGGCCGCCGCACCCACGCCGACGCCAAAAGTTCTTGCCGGCATTTGTAATGCCGAGTCACCCGATGCTTGAAACGGCGGTAATGCGCTCGTTTGCATAAGGGGGTCATAAGTCACGTCCGTGAATCGGCAACAACGTGGTGGCTTGCGCAAACCGAATTCGTAGTCGAGGATGTCGGCCCGACCTTTCGGTGGGATTCTTCGCACGCTTACAATATGCGGCTGTCGAGGAAGTTGGCTTGGAGGAGTGCACAAAATGATCGTGGTAGTCGAACAATATAACGCTCGCGAATACTCACATTTGATGGATCAAATGTTCCAAATGAGAGCCCGCGTCTTTCACGACCGGCTACGATGGAATGTTACAGTTGTTGAAGGGAGAGAGCGTGACAAGTATGACGACGAGGGACCTGTATACCTGATATACACCGACGATAGGATGCGGGAGGTCAAAGGCAGCTTACGCCTCTTACCTACGACGGGGCCGACTCTTCTCGCCGATATTTTTTCCGACACACTCCCTGCAGGCGTGCATCTGATCGCTCCAACAATCTGGGAGTGTACTAGATTATGTCTTGATGACAGGTTACTGGCGGGCGGGCACGGGCATCAGCTGCTTTTAGATTCTACTGCTTTGATCGTCGGTTCATTTGAGGTGGCGATGCGAGCAGGCATCGAGACGATAATTGGCAATTTCGATTCTTCGATGCTGCGGCTGTACAGGCAAATTGGGTGCGAGGTAGAGGTGCTCGGCTCCACGCTGCGGTATGGCGGAGCGATCT
>JBAQGU010000311.1:0-3489 GCA_049287975.1 Roseiarcus sp. | reverse complement strand
CGACAGAGGCCTGGGCGCTCGACGATCGCCTCGAGTGGGTCCTCGATTCCGACAAGTAGAGCGGCCGAAGCCAGGTGGACGAGGCCGTCAGAAATTGGAGGTTGCGATGACGCTTTGCTCAACCGCCGCCCAGCGCGGAGCCCCAGCACGGTTATGCTGCGGTCCACTTCAAAGGCTTGGGGGCCTTTTCTGCGACGACCCGCCTGTTCAAAGCCGCATCTGATGGGGAAAAGTGAAATCGAACGAGCGCATGTCGCGGAAATCGCGTCGTTTGTCGAGCAGCACGATTGCGACGAGAATCAGAATGAGGACAAACCAAAGGGAGCCGGACCGCCGCGGAACCGGTCCGTACGGGCCAGCGGCGCCGGGCTCGAAGCGACAGAAATTCGCCGCCGTGTTGCCCGTGCACGACCAGATGAGCGCGATGATCCAGCCGATTAGCGTCCAACCCAGGAAGGCCGCGCGTCTTGGCAAGCGCGGCAGCTGAACACGTTGCCGAAATCAGTCACGCGGAGCAAACCCGCACCCTGGCTGAACCAGGCTAATTGTTGGATCTCAATCCTCAGTCTCGCCACGAGTTCACGGACGGCTTGAACGAATGGTGAAAATCAGCGACAGTTCCGCCCCTCGCGATTCTATTGAATTAATTTGGTTGGGCCCTCACCCCATCCCTCTCCCGCGAGCGGGAGAGGGGCCAAATCGCCGACGCACGGCTAGCGTCCAGAAGAGGGGACGTGACAGGCGTATAGCTCTCCCTACCTTGGTATATCCGACTTCGATCTAAGTAGGATTGAGCCTGAATATAAATCATTTAGCCTGCGGGCAACGATCCGGGTCAAAGATTGAGTACAAACGCGAGATCGCGACGTTCAGAATCAGACCCGCACTCGCCGGCGCCACATCGATGGCGGCTTGGCTGTCCTCGATCAGGAGTGTCATGATGACAATGGAAAAGGCGCAAAGGATTATTGAAGCGGGAATCGCGAAGGCGAAGCAAATCGGCCAGCCGATGAATATCGCGGTCGTCGATGCAGGCGCGAACCTCACGGCATTTGTGCGCATGGATGGGGCGTGGCTCGGCAGCATCGACATCGCCATCAACAAGGCCTTTACCGCGAAGGCCTTTGATATCTCGACGCGGGAGCTTGGCCGCAACAGCCAGCCGGGGGACCAATTCTTCGGCATCCACGTATCGAACCACGACCGGGTGATGATCTTCGCGGGTGGCATCCCCATCAAGATAAACGGCCAAATCATAGGCGCTGTTGGCGTAAGCGGCGGCAGCGGCGAGCAGGACGAGGAGGTGGCCGAGGCAGCCGTCACTGCCTGGTCATAGTGTCATAGGCTCGGGATCAGTGGGAATAGCAAACCGACGCAGGTGGAGTTTCGCAACGATGACACTCCCGATATCGCAATCTCATCGTCGACGCCGAATAGAGGATCTGAGAGATTCAACCTGGCCATCCAGATGGCTAAGGCTGGTCCTGACAGGCGCGCCGCTGTTGCTTTGCCCGGCGCTGGCCGCACCACAGGCGCCAACTGTGCCAGCCTCAGCGGCGCCGCCCGATGACGGTCAATGGACGATGCCGGCGAAGAACTATGCAGCCACACGATATTCTGCACTAAATGAAATCAATGGCGCAAATGTGAGCCAACTCCAGGTCGCCTTTGCCTTCTCGACCGGAGTCGACCGCGGGCAAGAAGCGGCGCCGATCGTGGCGAACAATACAATGTTCATTGTGACGCCATATCCGAACATTGTCTTTGCGCTCGATCTCACCAAACCCGGCGCGCCCATCAAATGGTCCTATCAGCCGCATCCGGCCGAGGCGTCGCAGGGTGTGGCCTGCTGTGACGTCGTCAACCGTGGCGCAACCTACTCGGATGGCAAGCTCTTCTTCAACACGCTCGACGACACCACGATCGCGTTGGACGCGGAAACCGGCAAGGTGCTCTGGAAGACGAAATTGGGCGACATCAACACTGGTGAAACGATCACCATGGCGCCGCTGGTCGTGAAGGGAAAGGTGCTGGTCGGCGACTCCGGCGGCGAGCTCGGTGTGCGCGGCTGGTTGACGGCGCTCGATGTCGCGACGGGTAAGATCCTATGGCGGGCCTACGCCACGGGGCCGGACAGGGACGTGTTGATCGGCCCCGGATTTCACTCGTTCTACCCTTCGGACAACGGCGCGGACCTCGGCGTCACGACGTGGCCGAGCGATGCCTGGAGGACCGGAGGAGGAACGATGTGGGGATGGATCGCTTATGATCCCGACCTGAACTTGATCTATTACGGCACCGGCAATCCTGGCCCGTGGAACCAGGAACAGCGTCCGGGCGACAACAAATGGACCACGACGCTGTTCGCGCGTGATCCCGATACCGGCGAGGCCAAATGGGCATTGCAGTATAACCCGCACGACGAGCACGACTACGACGGGATCAACGAGCAGATCCTGGTTGACATGAACGTGGACGGCAAGCCGCGCAAGGTGCTGCTGCATCCTGACCGCAACGGGCATCTCTACGTGGTGGACCGCGAGAGCGGCGAGATCGTCTCGGCCAACCCATACGGCTACGTCAATTCGGTTCTCCGCGTCGATCCGAAAACCGGGCGGCCCGTCATGAACCCGGACAAGCTCACAAAGGTCGGCGTCGTCGTACACGATATCTGCCCGACGGCGTCCGGCCTCAAGGATTGGAATCCGTCGGCCTTTTCGCCGTTGACCGGCCTTATGTACATACCTCACGAGAACCTCTGCATGGATTGGAAGAGCAGGCCTGTCAGCTACATCGCCGGCACGCCGTTCGTCGGCGCCGAAGTCGTCAGCAAGGCTGGCCCCGGCGGCAATCGCGGCGAGTTCACCGCATGGGATCCGGTAGCGGGCAAGGCGGTCTGGACCATCAAGGAGGATCTACCGCTGTGGAGCGGCACAATGGCCACCGCCGGCGGACTCGTTTTCTACGGAACCATGGATGGCTGGTTCAAAGCCATCGACGCCAAGACGGGCGAGCTGAAATGGCAGTTCAAGACCGGCTCCGGGATCATCGGCCAGCCTGTAGCCTATCGTGGGCCGGACGGGCACGAATATGTCGCCATCCTGTCAGGGGTAGGCGGCTGGGCAGGCGCCGTCGTCGCCGGCGACCTCGACCCGCGCGATCCAACCGGCGCGCTGGGCATGATCGGCGTCATGGCGGATCTCAAGACGAAAACCGCAACCGGAGGGACGCTCTATGTCTTCGCCCTGCCGAAATCCTGAGCGATGGGGGGTCATCGCGCGGCCCTTGCCAATCGCCCTTGCCGCGGTGTTTGCCGTCGCCGCCAATAGCGCACAGGCGCAACAAGACACTGCCCCAAGCGCGGGTCGCGGACCCAACGAGGTTTCCGTCACCAGCCTTTTCCCCAACGGCGTCGCTCCTCCGCTCCCGCCGGACCCGATCGGAGCGCGGTTCGAGGGAAACAAGCTGGCCATCGCGGACGGCGAGCAG
>JBAQGU010000310.1:0-1730 GCA_049287975.1 Roseiarcus sp. | reverse complement strand
GTGCTCGCCTCCTCGGCGGCGGTGGCGGACGCCGCCGCGACGCTGATCGCCAACGCCATCGATCTGCCGGGCCATCCTGCTATCGAACGCGCGCCGGCCCGCGACCTCGATCCGCAGAGCGATCTCGGCGATCTCCTCGTCACCACGGAAGTCGGGCCGCTGGCGGCGAACGAAATCGACCTCGCGCTCGCCGCAGGCGCGACTGAGGCCGAGCATTGGCGCCGCGCCGGCGTCATAGAGGCCGCAGCGCTTCGCCTGGGCGAAGCCTCGCGCCTTGTCGGCGGCGGCGCGAAGCCCTACAAAACCGTGAGCCGCGATCCATTTCTTCACGACGAGAGGAACGCCCATGCCGTCGGTTGAGCTTCGCAAGCGAGTCACGATCGTCGAGGATATTTTCCACGAGGGCGGTCCGTCCGCGCGGACGCCCTATCGGCGCGCTGCGATCCTCTCCGTGATCAAGAACCCGTTCGCCGGCCGCTTCGTCGAGGAGATCGTCGGCTTTTCCGACGACTTGAAGCCGCTCGGCCTGGAAATGGCGAAAGCGCTGATTGCGGCGCTCGGCGGCGATCCCAAGCTGATCGAAGGCTACGGCAAGGGCGCGATCGTCGGCGAGACGGGCGAAGTCGAGCATGGCGCGCTCTGGCATGCGCCCGGCGGCTACGCGATGCGCGAGGCCTTGGGCGGCGCAAAGGCGATCGTGCCCTCGGCGAAGAAGGTCGCGGGACTGGGCGCGCGGCTCGACGTGCCGATCACCCATATCGACGCCTCCTATGTGCGCAGCCATTTCGATGCGATCGAGGTCGGAATCGCCGATGCGCCGCGCGCCGACGAAATGCTGCTGGTCCTCGCGATGACGACGGGCGCGCGGGTGCATGATCGCGCCGGCGGGCTGAAGGCTTCCGAGATCAAGGGATTGGACGGTCTCAGATGAAGGCGCAAATTCGCAAGATCGTGACGATCGTCGAGGAGACGCGCTTCGAGATGGGTCGCGCGGTCGAGCCGCCGACGCGACGCGCCGCCGCCGTCGCGGTGATCGAGAACCCGTTCGCGGGCCGCTATGTCGAGGACCTCGCGCCGCTGATCGAGATCGGCGAGGAACTCGGCGAGTTGCTGGCTGGCCGTGCCGTAGCGGCGCTCGGAATCGAGGGGCCGCGTGCGGAAAGCTACGGCAAGGCGGCGGCGGTCGGCGAGAACGGGGAACTCGAGCATGCCGCAGCCATTCTACATCCGAAGCTCGGCGCGCCCGTCCGCAAGGTTTTGGGGAAAGGCGCGGCGCTGATTCCGTCATCGAAGAAGCGCGGCGGACCCGGCGTCGCGCTCGACGTGCCGCTCGGCCACAAGGACGCCGCCTTCGTGCGCAGCCATTTCGACGGCATGGAAGTGCGCATCGCCGACGCGCCGCGCGCCAACGAAATCGTGGTGGCGGTCGCCGTGACCGATTCCGGCCGCCCGCTTCCGCGCGTCGGCGGGTTGACGAAGCACGAGATCAAGGGGATCGACGGGCTGAGGTAGGCTTCCTTCACCCCTTGCGGGGGAAGGTGGCCCGAAGGGCCGGATGAGGGGAGATCGAGCGGAGCGAGATGGCTCTGAATGTCCAGCACGCGGCGCTCATATGCATTGGCGCCGGTGCGTGGAGCGTTCGGAGAGCGGGCGGCGCACCACGGAGCCATCTCGCTCCGCTCGATCTCCCCTCATCCGGCCGCGCTTCGCGCGTCCACCTTCCCCCGCAA
>JBAQGU010000309.1:0-6411 GCA_049287975.1 Roseiarcus sp. | reverse complement strand
TCGAAGCGTCGACGACGCGCAAGCCCTCGAGCCCGATCACACGCGTACGGGCGTCGACGACCGCCAGAGGATCTTCGGGCGCGCCCATCTTGCACGTGCCGCAGGGATGATAGGCGCTCTCGACCTTTTCGCGGACGAAGGCGTCGATCGCCTCGTCACTGAGGCAATCGGCGCCCGGCTGGATTTCGCGGCCTCGGTAGGGATCGAACGCGGCCTGCGCGAAAATCTCGCGCGTCAGCCGCACGCAGGCGCGCATCTCGCGCCAGTCGTCTGATACACTCATATAGTTGAACTGGATCCGCGGCGCCTCGCGCGGATCGGCGGACTTCAGCGGCACCGAACCGCGGCTCTTCGACCTGAGCGGGCCGACGTGGGCCTGATAGCCGTGCTCGGCCGCCAAATTCGCGCCGTCGTAGCTCACCGCCATCGGCAGGAAATGGTACTGGATGTCGGGATGCGGGATTCCCGCGCGGGAACGGATGAACCCGCCCGCCTCGAAGTGATTGGTCGCGCCATCGCCGTGATCGCGCATCAGCCAGTGTGCGCCGATCAGCGCCCGCTGCAGCAACCCCGTCTTGGCGTAGAGCGTGATCGGCTGTTTCGAGGCGACCTGAAAATAGAATTCCAGGTGGTCCTGCAGGTTCTCGCCGACGCCGGGAAGCGCGTGGACGATCGGAATGCCCAGCGCGCGCAGTTCCGCTTCCGGCCCGACGCCGGAAAGCTTCAGCAATTGCGGCGAGTTGATCGCGCCGCCGCAGAGGATCACTGCGCGCCCGCGCGCCAGCTCAATTCGCCCCCCCTGCTCGTAGCGCACGCCGACGGCGCGCTTTCCCTCGAAAACGACCTGCGTCGCTCGCGCGCGAGTGACGACGCGAAGGTTCGGGCGCTTCATCGCCGGCTTCAGATAGGCGTTCGCTGCCGACCATCTGACGCCATTCTTGACCGTCATGTCGAAGCGGCCGAAACCTTCCGGGAATTCGCCGTTGAGGTCGGAGCTGACGGGATATCCGGCCTGCCGGCCCGCCTCGATGAAGGTGTCGTATAGCGGACTGCGCCGCGTGCCGCGCCGAGTCGCCAACGGGCCGTCGGCGCCGCGATAAGGGTCCGCGCCCGCTCGCCACCCCTCGGCGCGCTTGAAATAGGGAAGCACGTCGCGATACGCCCAGCCGCGCGCGCCCTCCTCTTCCCAGCGATCGAAATCCTTGGGATGGCCGCGGACATAGACGAGGCCGTTGATCGAGGACGATCCGCCGAGGACCTTGCCTCGCGGACAGGCGAGCCGGCGCCCGGCCAGATGCGGCTCGGGCTCGGTGAAGTAGCCCCAATTGTATTTCTTCATGTTCATCGGGATCGACAGCGCGGCCGGCATCTGAATGAAGACCGACCGATCCGACCCGCCATATTCGAGGACGAGCACTTTGGACCTGCCATCCTCAGTCAGCCGATTCGCCAGCACGCAGCCCGCCGAGCCCGCGCCGACGACGACGTAGTCGAAGGTTTCGTTCATGGGCCGGCCGCCGACCTGACGGCCGTCGCATCGTCATGACCGGGCTTGTCCCGGTCATCCACGTCGTTGAGGCGCAGAAAAACCTCGGATCGGCCGGAATGCGAACCACGGGGATGGCCGGGACGAGCCCGGCCATGACGGAAAGCGCGGTTCGGGAAGGGCGTCGAGGGGTGCGCCTCGCCGACGATAGCCTGCAAGGTCAGCCCGCTCAAATCGGCTCGGGCCCGCGCGAGATCGCCGCTACGCCGGTGCGCGAGACCTCGACTAGGCCGATCGGCCGCATCAGGTCGACGAAATCGTCGATCTTGCGCGGCGCGCCCGTGATCTCGAAGATGAAGCTCTCCGTCGTCGCATCGATCACCTTGGCGCGGAACGCCTCGGCGAGTTGCAGCGCCTCGACGCGACTGTCGCCGCGGCCGCGCACCTTCACCATCGCGAGTTCGCGCTCGACCGCGCGCACGCTCAAGGTCAGATCGGTCACGGAATGGACGGGCACGAGCCGCTCCAACTGGTGGCGCACCTGCTCGATCACTTCGGGCGTGCCCGAGGTCACGATCGTGATGCGCGACTGATGGGTCTCGTGCGCCACCTCGGCGACCGTCAAGCTCTCGATGTTGAACGAGCGCGCCGAGAACAGCCCGACCACGCGCGCGAGCACGCCCGGCTCGTTGTCGACCAGCACCGAGAGCGTATGGCTCTCGGGATTCGCTTTGCCCAGCGGCGACGAATAGGGTGAGGGCGGATAGGCGGGGGCGGTCTTGCTCATGGGAAGCATCCTGAGGTCTCTATCCACATAATTCATCGTCGGTCCTCGACGGGCGCGACGACCCAAGTCCTGAACAGGTCGAAATCGATGTTACCCCCGGAGAGAACCAAGCCGACCTTTTTTCCGGCCAGTCGTTGTTTCTCCTGGACGGCCGCGGCGAGCGCCGCCGCGCCGGCGCCTTCGGTCAGATTGTGCGTGTCGGTCCAATAGGCGCGCATCGCGTCGGCGATTTCGGCGTCGCCGACGAGCACGAAACGGGCAACGCCCCGGCGAATGACGGCGAGAGCGTCTTCGTCGGGAACTCGGGTCGCCATGCCGTCCGCGAGCGTGTCGGCGCTATCGGTGCGAACGACGTGCCCGGCGGCGATGGAGAGCGCGTAGGCTGGCGCCTCCGCCGACTGGACCGCGACGATCTCCGTCCGCAGACCGAGCGCGTCGCGCGCGGCGATGCAACCGCACACGCCCGACCCCTGGCCGACGGGAACATAGAGTACGTCCAGATCGGGACGGTCGCCGAGGAGCTCGAGCGCATAAGTCGCCACGCCGAGAACGAGATCGGGGTGAAACGCCGGAACCAGATCGAGCCCCGCGCTCTCAGCAACCCGAATCGCTTCTTCCCGCGCCGCCTGGAAATCGTCGCCGTGCTCGACCAGTTCAGCCCCGAGCGCCTGCATCGCAGCGTTTTTCTCCACCGAATTGCCGCGCGGCACGTAGATCGTCACCGGCAGTCCCGCGCGGCGTCCCGCGAACGCGAGGCTCTGGCCGTGATTGCCGCGGGTCGCCGAAACCAGCCCCTTGGAATGGGGCTGCCGGCGACGGAGCGCATCGACGAACGCCAATCCGCCCCGCACCTTGAAGGCGCCGGTCGGGTTGTGGTTCTCGTGCTTGACGACTACCTCGGTCCCCAAACGGCGCGCGAGCAGCGGCCATGACAGCGCCGGGGTCGGTTGTAGCGCGGTCCTGATGACCTCATGGGCCGCGCGCAGTTGGGGGAGGCTGAACATCGGGGTTGTCCAATCGAGTGAGGCGTGTCGCTCAAAATGAGGGACCTTCTCCTCTCCCCGCTCTTGCGGGGAGAGGAGAAGGGGAGAAGGGTTCTCAAACCAGCATCTTGCCCTTTTCGTCGATGACGGCGCCCATATCCACTCCGGCGTCGTCGCCGAGTTCGGCGAGAATCATCTCGTTGTGCGCCTTGCCCGACGGGATCATCGGGAAGCAGTTTTCCTTCTGATCGACGACACAATCGAACAGCACCGGCTTGGGCGATTCGATCATCTCGAGGATCGCTTCGTCCAGTTCGACCGGATCCGAGCAGCGGATTCCGTGCGCGCCGTAGGCTTCCGCCAGCTTGACGAAATCGGGAAGCGAATCCGTGTAGCTCTCGGAATAGCGCCCGCCGTGCAGCAGCTCCTGCCACTGGCGCACCATCCCCATGTACTGGTTGTTGAGGATGAAGACCTTGACCGGCAGGCGATATTGAATCGCCGTCGACATCTCCTGCATGTTCATCAGGATCGAGGCCTCGCCGGCGATGTCGATCACCAGCGACTTCGGATGCGCCGTCTGCACGCCGATCGCCGCCGGCAGACCATAGCCCATCGTGCCCAGGCCGCCCGAGGTCATCCAACGGTTGGGTTGCTCGAAGTGGAAATGCTGCGCGGCCCACATCTGGTGCTGACCGACTTCCGTCGTGATGTAGACATCGCGGTTCCTGGTCAGCTCGTAAAGCCGCCGAACCGCATGCTGCGGCTTGATGAGCGCCTTCGAATTGCGGAAGCCGAACGAATTGCGACCGCGCCAATGCTCGATCGCTTGCCACCATTTCGCAAGCGCGACCGAATCCGGCCGATGCGCGTCGGCGCGCCACAATCGCACCATGTCTTCGAGCACGTGCGCGCAATCGCCGATGATTCCAAGATCGACCTTGACATTCTTGTTGATCGACGAAGGGTCGATATCGATATGAATCTTCTTGCTGTGCGGCGAAAAGGCGTCCAGCCGCCCGGTGATGCGGTCGTCGAAGCGCGCGCCGACTGTGATCATCAGATCGCAATCATGCATCGCGTTATTGGCCTCGAACGAACCGTGCATCCCGAGCATCCCGAGCCATTGCTTGTCGGAAGCGGGATAGGCGCCCAGCCCCATCAAGGTCGAGGTGATCGGGAAGCCGGTCAGCCGGACGAGTTCGCGCAGCAGCGTAGAGGCGTTCGGGCCCGAATTGATCACGCCGCCGCCGGTATAGAAGATCGGCTTCTTCGCCTTCGTCATCATCTCGATGGCGTGCTTGATCTTCTCCATGTCGCCTTTCAGCCTGGGCTGATAGGTCTTGTGCTGGATATTGCGCGGGAACGAATAGGTTCCCGTCGCGAATTGCACATCCTTCGGGATGTCGACTACGACGGGGCCCGGCCGGCCCTGCGAGGCGACATAGAACGCTTCGTGGAGGATGCGCGGCAGGTCCTCGACGCGGCGCACGAGGTAATTGTGCTTGGTGCAGCTTCGGGTGATGCCGGTCGTGTCGCATTCCTGGAACGCGTCCGAGCCAATCAAGTGCGTCGGCACCTGCCCGGTGATGCAGATCAGCGGGATCGAATCCATCAGCGCGTCGGTGAGGCCGGTGATCGCGTTGGTGGCGCCGGGACCTGAGGTGACGAGCAGCACGCCGACCTTGCCGGTCGAGCGCGCGTAGCCCTCGGCCGCGTGCGCGGCGCCCTGCTCGTGGCGCACGAGAACGTGCCGGACCTTGTTCTGGCCGAACAACGCGTCGTAAATCGGCAGCACCGCGCCGCCGGGATAGCCGAACAGACAATCCACGCCCTGGTCCTTGAGCGCCTCGACAACCATTTCCGCGCCGGTCATTTGCTTCGCCATAGCCATTCTCCGTCTTCCGTTTTGGCTCGGCGCGAGGCGCCGGGAATCCAAGGCAATAAAAAAGGCCCGCGAGGGGCCTGTACATGCGCCGTTGCGTGGAGATCGGGTCCTAGACCCCTCCACCTCGCGGCGCAAATCGTACGATAAGATTCAAGCCCAAAGCGGGCTCCTTCTCGAAAAAGTTCCCGGGACACATTAAACAAGGTCCCGATCGCCGTCAAGGCCCGCGATCGCGGCTCGGCAATGCCAAATCCATCTCCGCCAGCGATTTCAAAGCGAAATTTGTCGATTTCTTGCGGCGGTCCGGGTTGGTTGAGGGTGGCCATGGCGGCGTTGCGTTCGCAATCCTGCTTTTCGCCGCTGTCAGGTTCGACCATGAACTCCGGCATGAGGCCGCAAGGGCATGTCGTGGCCGGGCGCGAGGCTCGTGGCCGCGAGCACGCGCCGGTGAGGCTGGATCTTGCCGTCGAAGCGCTGACGCGTACGCCGGGTCGGGCGACGGAGCCCCCATCGGATGATAGCCAATGTTCGATGGGGTAGCTTCTCTCGTCGCTCCGATACGCAACCTAAAGGACGCTGGCATCGCTTTCGGCGCAATTGAACGACGCCATCGCCGGCGCGTCCTTCAACCGGCACGATGTCCTCAACGGCAGCATTCAGGCGGCGATGAATTTCGTTTCCGGTTTCGACGCCAGCGCGACCGGCGGCGCCATCAGCACGATCGGCTTTACGCCCTAGGCGCTCTCGGGCGTCCCAATCGTCCCCTCGACCGCTCAGGAACCCCCGATCACCAACGTCACCACGATTGGCCAGTTGCAGACGCTCGCGCTCACCGATACGTCGACAGCCACCCTCGCCTACGGCACGGATCAGGTCGCCAACTCCTCGACGTTGGCCGACAACCGGCGATTCGTTCACGGTCACGGCCCTGGCGCTCGACGGAACCCAGACGGTGACGACCTACAGCGGCATCGACGCCAACGGCAACGCCACGACCATCGCCGCTGGACGTCTCCGTGACGACCACGCCGCCGACAGGCGCGACGTCGGGATTATTGGACCAAGGCGCCTACAATCTGGCCTCGCTGGGAGCCGGCAATTCCATCCAGGTGTCCTCCACCAACGCGTCCGCCATGTTGACGGCCGTCGGCGCCGCGCCGCAGGCGGTCACCAGTTACTCCGCCCTGATCGGCGCCACGCAGGACAGAATGACGGCGGCGGCCACGCTGAACTCCGCGCTGACGACCAACTACGCCAACGGCGTGTC
>JBAQGU010000308.1:0-2249 GCA_049287975.1 Roseiarcus sp. | reverse complement strand
CTCCATCACCCCATTGATCCGCAATCATAAACTACAGAAAAATGGGATTTGATCGGGGGGAACATCCGTTGAAGGACAATCGAGAGGCGCTCATCGAAGCGATCAATGAGGACTATGGCAACCGCGCGTCATTCGAGACGTTGTTCGCCGAATATTTCGTGGTGCTCGAAACCATCCACGATACGATCAAGCACCTAAGGCGTTGGATGAGGCCGCAGCGGCGCCGGATCGACTTCATGACCTATCCGGGCGCGCGCAACAGATTGATCCCGCAGCCCTTGGGCGTTGTCGGAGTGATAGTGCCGTGGAATTTCCCGTTGAATCTGAGTTTCTCCCCGCTCGCCTCGATTTTCGCGGCAGGCAATCGCGCCATGGTCAAGATGTCGGAGAACTCGAACAATCTTGCGGCTTTGCTGATCCGGCTGACGCCGAACTATTTCGCCGCCGACAAGCTTCAGTTCTTCAGCGACGGCGGCGGTCGCGGACCCGCTTTTTCCTCGCTCCCCTTCGACCACCTGCTGTTTACCGGTTCTGGAAGGACGGGACGGGCAGTCATGGCCAATGCCGCGCGCAATTTGACTCCGGTTACGCTCGAGCTTGGCGGCAAGGCGCCAGCGATTGTCGGCCCCGACTATTCCATCAAGACAGCCGCCGAACGTATCCTCTGGGTGAAGATGCTGAACGCGGGGCAAATTTGCACCAATGTCGACTATGTCTTCCTGCCGAAAGGGAAGGAAATCGAGTTCGCTGATCATTGTAAGCGCTTGATCGCCGTCCGTTATCCCGACCTCAACGGCCCGGATTATACCTCCATCATCGACGATCGGTCCTTCGAGCGATTGCATACTGCGCTGGAGGATGCACGGGCGAAAGGCGCGACTATCATCAATCTGGCCGAGGGCCAAAATCCGGATCCAAAGTTGCGCAAATTCCCGCCGTGTCTGGTGGTGAACCCGACAGAAGACATGGAACTGATGCGGCGCGAAATCTTCGGGCCGATTCTTCCTGTCAGAGCCTATAGCGATCGACAGGAGGTCGCCGACTATATCAATGGCCATGACCGGCCGCTGGCGATCTACCCGTTCACCAACAATCGCGAACTGCGCGACTACTACATCTCCCGCGTGATGTCGGGCGGCGTGTCGGTCAATGAGGCGTTGCTGCACGTCGCCCAACACGATTTGCCCTTCGGCGGCGTCGGGGGAAGCGGCATGGGGCACTACCACGCATATGAAGGCTTCATTACTTTCTCCAAATTGCGCCCGGTGTTCTACCAGGGACCGTTCTCGGCGATCCAGATGCTGTTCCAGCCGCCGTATGCAGGAAGAGCGACCAAATTCTTGAACTTGATCATCAAGTACAAGACCTGATCACGTAGCGGCTCGGCCCGCGCCTGAAGGGTCGCGGCCGGCGGTGACGATCCCTCACGCAAACATGAGGCCGCCGACGCGCCCTCGGAAGTGCTCTCGAGCCGCGTCAGCGCGTCTTGCGCAGCAGCCGCTTCCAGCGCTCGCCGGGCTTGAGTTCGTCGCCATGGACGTAGCGGCCCATGATGGTTCGCTTGCGAGTATTCGGCGAAACTTCGCCGACCGGGGAAGGCGCTGCCGGCGGACTATGCGCGATGATCGTGGGTTCCGGCTGGGCGAGCCAAGCCGCGATTCGATCGTATTCGGGGACCTTCGGCTTCTTGACCCGCCGCTTCGGCGCTTTGTGCGACGCGGCGGCGCCGGCGCTTCCGGCGGCTTCCCTCGACGCGACTGGCGGCGCGCTCGGCGGAACGTCGATCGCTTCAGCCGGGGGCGCCAAGGGCGCTGTCTCGGCTGACGGCGAGACCGAAATCCGCCGCGGCTTCGAAGGTTTCGCCGTCTTCTGAAACCGCGCCGACCGCCGTTTCGGCGGCCCTCGCGCGAACTCGTCAAGCTGTTCCGGGTCCTCGCGAAATGAACGCGTCGACGCATCGTCGACGACGAGGCTGGGAAGAATCCGGCCCTTGGGAGCCGAGGGAGCCGAATCGGGGAGCGGTTGTTCCGGCGCCTTCGCTTCGAATACCGCATCCGCGGCGCGTTGCGTGTCGCGATCGAATGCGGTTCGAATAGGCGCTGTCTCGAACAGTCGCCCGTTTGCGCTCGGATTGGACGCACGCCTCGGCTGCCGCCGGACCTCGACCGTAAAAGATGGAATATTGCGTTTCAACGTTGCCCTCGATGGCCGCCCGTGGCTCCGACGACTCATTATTGCCCGCGGACGAC
>JBAQGU010000307.1:0-3164 GCA_049287975.1 Roseiarcus sp. | reverse complement strand
AGAACGCCCTATGGGCTGCTTCGTCGCTTCGCTCCTCGCAATGACGAGGCCCCTCAGAAAAACCCGCGCCGCTCCTTGCCCCGCCACCGCGCGAGCAACAGCAGCGCCACCGCCGCGAGCCCGATCGCGAGTCCGATCCAGAGGCCGAGCCCGCGCAGCGGCGTCAGAAAGGCGAGCGCGAGGCCGATCGGCATGCCGATCCCCCAATAGCCCGTCAGCGCCATGACCATCGGCCAGCGCGAGTCGTGGACGCCGCGCAACATGTTGGCGAGCGCCGCCTGGCCGCCGTCGAAGACCTGGAAGATCGCGGCGATGCGCAGGAACGAGAGCGCGAGCGCGACGATCGCGGCGTTGGCTTGTACCTCGGTCGCGATGAACGGCGAGATCAAGAGACGCGGGAACGCGAACATCGCCGCCGCGGCGACGGCCAGGAAAGCTATCGCCATCCAAAACGCGGTCCAGCCTGCGAGCGAGATCGCCGCGCGATCGCGCGCGCCGAACGCGTGGCCGACGCGCACGCTCGCGGCTTGTCCCAGGCCGAGCGGAACCATGAACGTCGTCGCCGCGATCTGGATGACGATCGCGTGCGCCTCTATCGAGTCGGGCCCGATCAGGCCCATCGCCAGGGCCGACAGCGAGAACACGGAAATCTCGGCCGCGATCGTCCCGCCGATCGGCAGACCCAGGCGCCAGAGTTGCGCGAACGAGGCCGCGTGAAAGCGCCAGAGGCGCGAGAACAGTCCGACCGACCGTGTGCGCGGATCGAGGAAGGAATAGCCGACCAGCAGCGAGAACATGAGGAGATGCGAGAGGCTGGTCGCCAGGCCCGACCCGAATATCCCCAACGTCGGGGCGCCGAAATGACCGAAGATCAAGGCGTAGTTCGCCAGCGCATTGAAGACGACCGCGATCAGGCTGGCGACGAGGACCGGGCCGGTCCGCTCGAGCGCGGCGAAGATCGATCGGGTGGAGAACGTCAGCAGCAGCGGCGCCACCGCCCATTGCAAGCCGTGTACGTAGAGGCCCGCGTTCGTCGCGAGCTGCAGCGGTTCCCCGATCGCGCGCAGGATCGGCGCCGCGTTCCACAGGATCGCCCAGACCGGCAGCGCCAGCAGCAGCGAACTGACCAGCGCCTGATGTCCGATGCGCCGGACGCCCTTGGTATCGGCGTTGTCGGCGCCGATACGGCTCGCCGCGATCGGCGCTGCGGCGCCGACGACGCCGACGCTGAACAGCATCAGCGGCAAATAAAGATTGAAGCCGAGCGAGCCGGCGGCGAGCGATTCGGGCGACAACCAGCCCAGCATCATCACGTCGGTCGTCGTCATCAAATTCATCGCCAGGTTGGTCAGGACGATCGGCCAGCAGAGCGCGAAGGTCGCGACGATCTCGCGGCGCAAACGCACGCCCGCGCCCGAGGCGGTCGATACAGCGAATTGGGTCATGGTTTCCCGGGCGCCCGACGCGCCCCATAGTTCAGCCGACCATGATGCGCACGGCCTGGGCCATCGCATGGCCCAAGACCGTGTGCTGATCGGCTTCGAAATGGATGCCGTCGAGGTCGGAGCAGGCGATGAATTGCCCCGCATCGACGAATCCGACGCCCTGGCGCTCGGCGACCTCGCGGTAGCGCGCCGCCAGATGTCGTGATTTCTCCGTCGCGCCCCCGAACATTTCGGCGAAGGCGCCGAGCTTGCCGACAGGCGGCGGCGCGACCAGAATGACCTTCGGCGGCGCGCCGTTCGGCCCTACCGGCTCGGCGCGCGCCATCAGGATCAGGCGTTCCGCGCCGGCCGCGATGTCGGCCGGCGGGACCGCGAAACGCGCCTTCATGTCGTTGCAGCCGAGCGCGATGATCAGGACGTCCAGCGGGGCGTGGCTGCACAGACAGGGCGGGAGATAGTCGGCGCCGCGGCGATCCGGCTCGATCGGGTCGTCGAACACCGTCGTGCGGCCGTTGAGCCCTTCCTCGATCACGCTATGGCCGTCGCCCAGTTCTCGCCGCATGACGCCGGTCCAGCGTATATCGGGCGGAAACCGCGTCGCGGTCGCGGGATCATAGCCCCAGGTGTTGGAATCGCCGAACGCGACGATGACCGCCATGACTGCCTCCTGCGCTCCATCCCGTGGGCGGCGTGTTTAAGGGGGAGGGGGTGGAGGGTCAACGGGGGGCGCTGGCGAGCCGCGCAGGCTCCGGCCGGCGGCACCGTCCTCGACGGCCGCGATTCCATTCCGGTTTCTCGACTTTTCAATGCTTTGCAGGCAGGAAAAGTTTCCCTCCCGCTATTTTCGGAGCGTCGTGTCCGTCGATGGCGATGCGGCCGGCTTCGGGACGAGACCCGGGCTCCGGTCGGACGGCGAGTTGCCGCCGGCGGTCGAGATTCTTTCCACGTTTCTCGATTTATCAATGCTTTGCAAGCAGGAAAATTTCCCTCCCGCTTATTTCGGAGCGCCGCGTCCGTCGCTGGCGATGCGGGCGGTTTCGGAACGAGGCGCTTTTGTCCGTCGGAGCGCGCGGTGGGCCGCGCGCCCGAATACCAGATGTAGTGGCTTCGAGGCCTCCGAGACCATACCATTTCCCGGCCCGGATTCAATCTTTTCAAGTCGTTGCAGCGCCATTTCCGGGCAAGTCCGTCCGTCGCTGACGATGCGGCCGGTTTCGGAACGAGGCGCGCTGCTTCCATCGGGAGGGGAGTTGCGCACTGCGCGAAGCCGCAACGGCGATCGAGATCGGCCATCGGCGCGATCATCATGGCGATGGGACGAAGCCGTCCCGCGACCGTGGTTTGGCCGGCAAGAGGGCGGCGGGGAACGGACAGTCTCGAAACGCAAAGGCATGGGCAAGCTCGGAGCCGAGAACGACGATTGGTTACGATATCAATAATTTGGTTTTACGGAAAGGATAATTCCACTTATTCGTAAAAACCGATATCGATCAACGATATCGCCCGCCGCATGCTCGTCAGTTTGGCGCCGGTCTTCCGCGGCCCCACTTGAAAACACCCGACGCTAATTCACGTTGTGATGAGAGGCCAAGGGGAGCACAGGGACTTGCAGAATTGTGTTTGACGCCGGAAGTCGTGCTGTGTGGAGGCCAATTGATGCCGGCCTCTTGGCATCGGCCTATCCAGCGCGCTATTTTCTAACGTGCAACAGCGCGTGTT
>JBAQGU010000306.1:0-3029 GCA_049287975.1 Roseiarcus sp. | reverse complement strand
CGCGGGAAGTCCGGGAACGGGGAGAAAATAACGCTCGGTCCGGCGTATTCTTCCTTCCCAAGGTTCCACCAGCCGAATCGATGCGCAAGAACAAATCGATTGCCACGGGCGGCCTCTGGCAGGACTTCCTGCGTGAGCCAGCGCCGATGCGCATCGAGGGATTGGAACTGTTCTGCGACGCCTTTGTTTTTCGAAAGGCCGCCTGCAGACCTATACGGAACGGCATTTACAAGAACCGCCTTCCCAGCGGCAATCAAATCCCAATATGACAAGCTCGTGTAATACCTACCGCAAGGGGGCACTTCACCTTCGCGAATGTACTTGAGATACTCGGCAATAGCAGCCTCGTCAGGGAACTCAGCTTCTGTTTCGCCGGGGCCGTAGCCGCCGTTCAACATCAGGATCACGACAGGTGCAGTATCCGCACGACCGACAAACGGGGTGGGCGGAAATTGTAGTTTGAAGGTGTGGTTAGGATGGCGGTCAAAGACCGCCTTATCGTCAGGATGCACTGAGCCAGCTAGGTGAGCCCAAAAGCTGCGAATCGATGATTGTCGCTTATCTAGCATGCCCAGCGCTCTCGATTGACCTAGCTCAACCACCCGCCCCGTAGTGTCAAGGCAACCCCCGCGCGGCCCGCAGAATCAAAGACTTCTCAAAAAGGATGGAATTTGAGAAAGGATCGCGGCAGTGAGCGGGTCGTTGGCGAACGCTCGAAAGCGCCCCTCAAAACTCATTCTCGGTTGCTACTTCTCAAAAGGTTCCGGGAACGACGAGTTTTGAGCGGTGGGGAAATCGTGAGTCTTACGCTACCGCGGACGTTCGCAACGGTTCTTGTGTAAAGAATGCGTACGGGCCGATTGAGCCAATACGAGTCTTCCGCGCCCGGACGGCGCTGCTCAGCCGATGCCACGGGCTTTGCGACGATGCGGTCGTGTCGGAGGAGGGGAAACCCGGCGGTCAGAAATGGTAGGCGACGCCCGCGACCGCCATGTCCGCCCAACGCTCGTAGGCCGCCGTCGCAGACTCCTCGAACGTGGCGTCCGCGGGAACGGATAGGAGCGTCTTGGTCTCGGAGGCGATCGGCCGCCAGCCGAGGGCGTCGAACCAGCGGAATTCCGGCGCGCAGGCGCCGACCGGCAACAAGATAGCCGTCGGGAAGGCGTGCTCCTCGCCCCGTCGGGCTGCTTCGAGGAGCGCTGAAACCAGGTCGACGTTGGCGGCGATCTCCGCCTCGACCTCGGAGTGGTTGCCCCCGAACTCGCGCGCCACGCCGCCGATGAGATCTCGCCCGCGATTCGGCCCGGATGAGATCATCGAGTCCGCGCCGGCGCCAGGGCGCCGCTGTCCGCTGACGAGGCCGTCGAAGCGACCGCCGAGTTCCCACCAGTCCCAGCGGCCGAGGGGGTTGAGCCAGCGGCCGTAGCCGCCCGCTCGAGCGTCGCGCTCCTTCCATCGCGTGAAGCGGCGCGCGAAGGCGTCGAGGTCCGGTTCGACATCGGCGAAACCTTCGCTCCACATCGGCGCGCCCGTGGCCCCGAGGAACTCGGCCAGCGCGGCGAAATCGAAGTCGCCGGCGGACGCCGAATCGTTGCTTTGAAGGACGACGCCGGCGCCTTTCGCCTCTGCGGGAACTCGCCGCGCTGAACTCGCTCGATTGCTCCTGTCCGCAAGTCAGCGATCTCTGGCCCCTCCGTGACCTAGTCGGGCTGAACTCGCTCAGTTGCTCGCCTACGCAGCTTCGTGACCTGTCCCCGCTGCGGCGCCTCACCGCGCTGAAGTCGCTCAACTGCTCGAGCACCCAAGTCAGCGATCTCTCGCCCGTCCGGGACCTCGCCAGGATGAATTCGCTCGCTTGCTCGTACACGCAAATTCGTGACCTCTCCCCAGTGCGGCGTCTCACCACACTGAGCCTGCTCAACTGCGCGAGCACGCAAGTCGGCGATCTCTCGCCAGTTCGGGACCTGGCCGCCCGTCCGCGGAGGGCGGCGGGCCATTCAGGCACATCGGGCGCCGCGTGACACATCCTGCGCCCTATTCGGGAACGGCGGCGCTCGGCTCGCGGTCGCGGTAGATCACAAACAATCCGCTGCCGATGATGATCGCGCTGCCGATCAGGATCGGCAGGCTTGGGGCATCTCGCCAGACGATCCACCCCATGATCGTCGCCCAAAGCAGCATCGTATATTGGAACGGCGCCAGCACGGCGGTCGGCGTCATCGCCAGCGCGCGGGTCAAGCAGACGAAGCATAGCATCGCGACGATGCCGAGCAGGAACAGCAGGCCGAGATCGAGCCAGCTCGGCGTCACCCAGATCCACGGCAGCGTCGCCGCGCCGATCACTCCGGCGCCGGCGAATTGCCAGACGACGAGATGCAGCCAATGCACGCCGCGCAGCTTGCGTGTCACCGTCTGGCTCAGCGCGAACATCGTGGCGCCGAGAAACGCGAGCGGCGACGCTGACGACAGCATCGCGCGTGACGGCTGCAACGCTATCACCACGCCGACGAAGCCGACCGCGACCGCGACCCAGCGGAACGATTCCACTTTTTCTCCGAGTAGCGGGACCGACAATGCTGTGATGATCAGCGGTGAAGCCATGTAAAAAGTCATGACGTCGGCGAGCGGCATCGTTCGCGTGGCGTAGTAGAAACAGAACGTGTCGACCGCCATACAGAGAATGCGCAGGATCTGCAGCCCGAGATGGCTGGCGTCCCCGAGGCTGGCGCCGATGCGCCAGATCATCGGCCCCAGCACGAACGCCGAACCGACCGAGCGCAGCATCAGCAACTGCCCGACGCCGTAATCCACGACCAGCCATTTGCCCAGCGCGTCGTTGAGCGCGAAAAAGAAGATCGCGATGAGATAGAGCGCAATGCCGAGACCGTGCGTCGTCAGGCGGGCGGGCATACGGAGCTCCGGGACCAGGAAAAATTCGGTCCGCGCGATGAGCTCCGGACGCCGATTCGGGAGACGGCGGGCGGATATGAAAGGCCGCGCCCGGGAATATCCAATGAGATTTTGCGATC
>JBAQGU010000305.1:0-2391 GCA_049287975.1 Roseiarcus sp. | reverse complement strand
GTGCTGCACTTCCTCGACGATCCCTCGCGCGCGCTGCGCGAGGCCGCGCGGACGCTGCGGCCGGGCGGGCGGCTGCTGGTGGTCGATTTCGCGGCGCACGCCGAGGAATACCTGCGCGAGCAATTCGCGCATCGTCGCCTGGGCTTTTCGCTCGAAGAGGTCGCCGCGTTCCTGACAGATGCGGGGCTCATCGACATCGAGACCCGCCTCGTCGCGCCGAAGACGGGCGAATCCGGCAAGCTGACCGTCGCGATCTGGCTCGCCCGCGACCCGCGCATGATCGCCGACGATATCCGCAACGTCTCCAGGGAGTTCGCGTGATGGCCGTGAAACCGATCCCGCTGAGCCGATCGGGTTCGCAGATCCAGGCGTCGTTCGAGTTCTTCCCGCCCAAGACCGTGGAGATGGAGAAGACGCTCTGGGAGGCGATCGAGCGCCTCGCGCCGCTGGCGCCCAGTTCCGTATCCGTCACTTATGGCGCGGGCGGCTCCACTCGCGAACGCACGCATGCGACCGTCGTTCGGATCGTGCGCGAAACGAACCTCCTTCCCGCGGCGCACCTGACCTGCGTCGGGGCCTCGCGCGCCGAGATCGACACGGTGATTCACGCCTATCGCGAAGCGGGCGTCCGCCACATCGTCGCGCTGCGCGGCGATTCCGCCGCCGGCATCGACGCGCCCTATGTCGCGCACCCCGACGGCTACGAGACCACCGCCGATCTGGTGAAGGCGATCAAACGCATCGGCGATTTCGAGGTCGCCGTCTCCGCCTATCCCGAGAAGCACCCGCAGAGCCCTACCCTTTGGCACGACGTCGAGACGTTGAAGCGCAAGGTGGATGCGGGGGCGGACCGCGCGATCACGCAGTTCTTTTTCGACAACGACGCCTACTTCCGTCTGCTCGACGTCGCCGCTGCGGCGGGCATTTCGATCCCCATCGTGCCAGGCATCATGCCCGTATTGAACTTCAGGCAGACCGCTGGGTTCGCGAAGCGCGCGGGCACTGGCGTCCCGGCATGGCTCGCCGAGCGGTTCGAAGGGCTCGAGGACGATCTGGCGACCCGCCGGCTCGTCGCGGCGGCGGTGTGCGCCGAGCAGGTGATCGACCTCATCGATCGCGGCGTCACCCAGCTGCACTTCTATACGATGAACCGCGCCGATCTCGTCTTCGCGATCTGTCATCTGATCGGGTTGCGCGCGCGGCCGGCGAAGCCGGAAGCGGCGGCGAAGGCGGAGCGCCGCTCGTGGTGAAGTGATCCCTTCCGCCCTTGCGGGGGAAGGTGGCCCCATAGCCCGTCGAAAGACGGGCGTTCTTCGAACGCCCTATGGGGCCGGATGAGGGGGATCGAGCGGAGCGAGATGGCTGCTGGCGGGACCTTGAACGGGTGGCCGCCGCCGTGTTGAACGTTCGGAGCCATCTCGCTCCGCTCGATTCCCCTCATCCGTCATTGCTCCGCAATGACACCTTCCCCCGCAAGGGGGGAAGGGTTCACGCCCTCGGCGGCTCCGGCCATGGACGCGCCTCGGCCGCGCGCATCGCTTCGAAGGCCATCGCGACCGCCATCACGCCCACGTCGTCGAATCTGTGGCCGACGATCTGCAGGCCGATCGGCAGGCCCGCTTCGCCATAGCCGCAATTGACCGTCGCGACCGGCTGATCCGACATGTTGTAGGCGACTGTGAAACCTATGTGGGGAAACGGGTTCAGGGGATCGTCGCTCGGCGAGGCGAGTTCGGCGGCAAATGCGGTGATCGGCGCCGTCGGCGAGATCACATAATCGAACGGCTGCGTCGCCTCGATCGCAGATCTTCGCATCTCGAGAATTTGACTGAAACCGTGAAAAACGACTTCGCCCGAGAGCCCGATCGCCGATTCGGCCCAGGCGCGGATGAAAGGCAGCACTTTCGCACGCCGCTCCGCCGGCAGCGCGCGGATGTCGATCAAGGAGCGCATTCGCCAGAACCGATCGAGCCCATCGAGCATGTCTTGCGTGAGGAACGGCGCCAGCGGCTCGACACGCGAACCGGCCGCCTCGAAATCGCGCGCGGCGCGCTCGATCGCCGCGCCCACTTCGGGCGCCACGGGACCGCCGCAGCCGGCCTCCAGCAGCAGGCCGATGCGAAGGCCGCGCAAATTCGCAGGCCGCGTCGGCCATTCCAAGATTTGCGGCGGCAGGCTCATGTAGTCCCGCGCGTCCGCCCCCGAGAGCGTCGCCATCATCAGCGCGGCGTCGGCGACGTTGCGCGTCATCGGTCCGGCGACACGGCCGAGATAGGGCGGATCGATCGGCACGCGCCCCGCGCTCGGCTTCAGGCCGGCGAGGCCGCACCAGCCCGCCGGCAGCCGCACCGAGCCGCCGATGTCGGTGCCCAGATGAAGCGGCCCGTAGCC
>JBAQGU010000304.1:0-9050 GCA_049287975.1 Roseiarcus sp. | reverse complement strand
GGTGAGCTGGCGGATCGCGGGCGTGCCGTCGATGTGATCGACGGCCTTGAGATTGATGTTCTCGGTAAAATCAAAATGGCGCGCAAGACTGCTGAGGGCGTCCCGACGTTGCTTGTAGGCCATCGTGCCGGTGAGGATGTCGATCCCGTTCCTGGCCACGATTCCTACGACGAGGTCGCCGCGATGCTCGATCCTGGGTTCGCCGAGTTTCTTGGGCTGGCCGTGAATCTCGCGGCCGTGAACGACGCCGACATCGGAGGACAAATAGAGATAGGGCGAATAGGAGCCGCCGACATCGGCCGAAGCGAGCCTTGTACCGACGGAGACATTGGATTCGCGGTAGGGTCCCAGCCAGTCGGTGTCGTTCATCCGATAGATATGGGCGAGCACGACGTCGCTGGTCGGCTGCAGCGGCGGCGGCAACAGCCGCGCCACCGCCGCTTCGGTGGTCCGCCAAACGAGCGTCAGCACCTCTACATCGCGGAAGCTGAAAGGAAATGGCGGCACGGTCGGCGCATCCCAAGGCGTCGAGAACCCCGGCGCGACGATGTCTTCGATCGTGAGCGACGCGAGGCCGTCTGCCCGTAGATCCTTGCTCATCGCACCGTACTCCTAACTCGCATACCTGTAAGGGCCGCCCTTCTCCAGCGCCCTGCGATACGCCGGCCGGGCGTGAATCGCCTCCACGAAGGCCTTGATGCGGGGTCGCCCGGCGAACGCGTTCGCGCGGTCGGCGGCGGCTTCCAGGGGAAAGCTCATCATCACGTCGGCGGCGGAGAAGTCGGCGCCGGCGAACCATGGGAAGCGGCCGAGTTCGGACTCGATGAAGTCGAAATGCGTCTTCAACTGCGGGTCGACCCAGTCCTGCAGCGTCCGTGCCGCAATCGGACGCGCGAACACGCGCATCAGGGCCGGCGAACGCGCCGGCAGCAGCGAGAAGATCAGCCGCATCAGCAACGGCGCCATCAGCGAGCCCTCGGAATAATGCAGCCAGTACGTCCAGCGTAGCCGCTCGGGCGTTCCCGCCGCGGGGCGCAGCCGGCCGCCCGACTTCTCGACGATATATTCGATGATCGCGCCGGTCTCGGCGATGACGGCGCCGTCGTCGGCGACGACCGGCGACTTGCCGAGCGGATGGATCGCGCGCAGCTCCGGCGGCGCCAACATGGTCTTGGCGTTGCGCTGATAGAACTTGATCTCATAGGGGAGCCCGAGTTCTTCGAGCAGCCAGAGCACCCGCTGCGACCTGGAATTGTTCAGGTGATGAACTGTCAGCATTTCATTCTCGGGCGCTCTTTGCCGTCATTGCGAGGAGGGAAGCGACGAAGCAATCCAGGGGCCTCGTCGCTGCCCCCTGGATTGCTTCGCGGCGCTCGCAATGACGATTGGTATCCCTGCGCCTTCCGCCGCGCCCGCCCGTCAAGCAACTCATCCAGCCATTCCGGCGGCAATTTCGGGCGACGCCGACAGCAGCAGTTCCGCGTTGGCGTATCTTGGTCGTTCAGCGCTCTCAGTATCCGCGCATCGAACCCCACATTCACCCCCAGCGCGACCGGTTTCAACCAAAACTTCCCTTCTCGCTGCCGTGGTGACAGCTCACGCGGTCAGGCGCGGGCGAGCGCGGAGCACGGAGAGGGCCGATGGATCATGATCGAGCAATGCCAGGACGCTGCCGACCGCCCGGCTGGGCAACAGATCGCCAGCTTCGTACTTTTGAAACGCGCGCGGGCCGCCGCCGATCAGTTCGCCCGCCTGCTCCTGGGTCAAGCCGAGCTTCACGCGAATGCGCTTGATCTCCTCAGGCGCCGGCAATCCCTCGCGCTCGGCTTTGAGCCGATTGAGAGCGCGGTCCGAAACCTTCATGTCTTCGCCCGTATGGATGCTCTCGTCGGACTTCTCGCAATACCAGCCCGGCATATCGAACGTCAGATTCGCGCCCTTGTACTCCAGGGTCATCGGACGGACGCCCCGCCGCATGGAGGCGCCTGTTTTCGGGCAGACAGGATCAGTCACGATCTCAGAAGGCACGTGATAGACATCCTGCCAAATTCGATGATCGGCGTGCGAAGTCATCGATTTATAAAAGTGTTGGCGTCGCATGGCGCGAATGGTCGCTACGATCTCCTCGCGGCCAAAGCCGAGCGCGGCGGCGCTCCGCAACGCCGGTGACGTTGAGCTTGTCGGCGTCATCGAACGCGGCTTTGAACGCCGCGAGATCGTACGTCGGCTTGCGTTTTTCCATCTCGGAGCAAGATACACCATTATGGTGTGTCGTCAAGCCGCGCCCGGCCTCGCCGCGCGTCCGGCGCGTTTGGCCAGCACCTCATCGAGCCACTCCGGCCGCATCTCCGGCACCGCCGACAGCAGCAACTCGGTGTAGGGGTGATAGGGCGGCGCGAAAATCTGCGCCGTCGGGCCGCTTGCGACCACCCGGCCCTTCAGCATCACCGCCACTTTGTTGGCGATGCGTTTCACCGTGCTGAGATCGTGCGTGATGAAGAGATAGGCGACGCCGAGGTCGTCCTGCAGTTTCTTCAGCAGCCGCAGGATTTCCTCGCCGACGAGTTGATCGAGCGCCGAGGTCACTTCGTCGCAGACGATCAGATCCGGCTCGGCGGCGAGCGCGCGCGCGATCGAAACGCGCTGCTTCTGTCCGCCGGAAAGCTCGCTGGTCTTGCGCGTGATGAAGGCCTCGGGGAGCTCCATCTGCCTGAGCAGTTCCAGCACGCGCGCGCGCACTTCTTCCTTCGAGCGATGAAAATAGAAGGCGACGGGACGGCCGATGGTGTCGAGCAGAGTGTGCTGCGGGTTCAGCGCGACGTCTGGCATCTGATAGATCATCTGCACCCGGCGGAGCTGGTCGCGGGTTCGCTGGGCGAGCCGGGGCGGCAGGCTCACGCCATTGAACTTCACGTCGCCGACGCTGCGCGGCAGCAGCCCCATGACAACGCGGGCGAGCGTCGACTTGCCGGACCCGGATTCGCCGACAACCGCCACAGTGTCGCCCTTGCGCACGTCGAGGCTGACTTCGCCGATGACGTTCGGCTTGCCGGGATAGTTGGCGCTGACGTTCTGGATCGAAAGGATCGGCGTCGAATCCGCTGAACTCGTGTCGACGAAGGCGTGACCTGCGACGCGTTCGCTCACGAGCCGGCGAGTGTATTCCTCCTTCGGCGCTTGGAGGATTTGCCGCGACTCGCCGAATTCGACCATCTTGCCGCGCCTGAGCACCATGATGCGATCGGCGATCTGCGCGACGACCGCGAGGTCGTGGGTGATATACAGCGCGGCGGCGCCGTGCTCGCGGATCAATTTGCGGAACGCGGCCAGGCATTCGACCTGCGTCGTCACGTCCAGCGCGGTCGTCGGCTCGTCGAACACGACGATATCGGGCCGCGCGACCATCGCCATCGCCGCCATCGCGCGCTGCAATTGCCCGCCGGAGACCTGGTGCGGATAGCGACCGCCGATCGTCATCGGCTCGGGGAGATCGAGCTGCTGGAACAGGCTTATCGCCTCGGCTCGCGCCTCCGCCGGCTTCAGCACCCCATGCCGGATCGAGGCCTCGCAGACCTGGTCCATCAGCGTCATCGCCGGATTGAAGGAAGCCGCGGCGCTCTGGGCGATGTAGGAGATGCGCGGCCCCCGGAGCTTACGTCGCTCGTCCGCGCTCATCTTGCGAACGTCCTTGCCGTTCAGCACGATCTCGCCGCCGACGATGAAACAGTCGCGGCGAGTGTACCCCATCGAGGCCAGTCCGATCGTGGACTTGCCGGCGCCGGATTCGCCGATCAGGCCGATCACTTCGCCGCGTTTGAGCACCAGCGAAACGTCGTCGACCAGCACGGGGCCGTCGCCCCGATCGGTGCGCACCTGAATTCGCATGGAACGGACGTCGAGGACGATAGGGTCTTTCATCGCTACGTTCATGCGCCCTCTCCCTGACCGCGCGAATGAACCGAAAGCATCCAGTCCACGACGAAATTGACGCCGATGGTCAGGATCGCGATACATCCGGCGGGATAGATTGGCGCGATCGAGCCGTAGTCGATCATGTCCTTATAGTCGCGAACCATGCTGCCCCAGTCCGCGGCGGGCGGTTGCACGCCGAGGCCAAGGAAGCTCAGCGAGGCGACGAACAGAAAGGTGAAACAGAAGCGCAGGCCGAATTCGGCCGTGAGCGGGGGAATCGAGTTGGGAAGGATTTCCCGTCGGATGATCCACCACCAGCCCTCGCCGCGCAGCCGAGCGGCCTCGACGAATTCGAGATTGACGAGCCCCATCGCGACCGCTCGCGCGAGCCGGTACACTTTGGGGGCGTCGAGCAGCGCGATCGTCAGCACCAGCACAGGAATCGAGGTGCCCAGCACCGAAAGGACGACGAAGGCGAAGATCAACGTCGGCATCGACAGCATGAGATCGACTACGCGCGAGAGCGCCAGATCGATCCATCCGCCCGCCACCGCCGCGGCGAAGCCGGTGATGATGCCGATCGCAAAGGCGAGCGCCGTGATGACGAGCGTGAGGCCGATCGACAGCCTAGCGGCATAGATCAGACGGCTCAGCAGATCGCGGCCGAGATTGTCGAGGCCGAGCCAATGATGGATGTCCGGATCCGCCCAGGAGTCGCCGACTGGCGCCGCCTGGTCGTATGGCGCGATCCAGGGCGCGAACAACGCCACCAACAAATTGATCGCGATGATCGCGAGGCCGATCTGCGCGAGCGGACTGAGCTTGTGTCCGAACAGACGCAGGGCCGGCAGCCCGCGGCGCTCGGGCTTCGCCAGACTTCCCACTTGCGCTCCGCGCCCGCCGGCCGAACCCGTAACCATCAGCGTGGTCTCCTCAACCGTGGATTGGACATGATCGCCAGGATGTCGGCGGCCATGTTCAAGAGAATGAATGTCGCCGCGAATATCAGGCCGCAGGCCTGCACCACGGGCACGTCGTGTTTCGTGACCTCGTCGACCATCAACTGACCGAGACCGGGATAGACGAAGACGGTCTCGACGACGACGACGCCGACGATCAGGAAGGCCAAATCCAGCGCGATGATCGAAATGATCGGCGCTAGCGCATTGGGCAAGGCGTGCCGCACGACGATGCGCGACCGCGTCAATCCTTTCAGGATCGACATCTCAATGTAGGGGCTCGCCATCACCGCGAGCACCGAGGCGCGCGTCATGCGCATGATATGCGCGAGGATGCCGAACGCGAGCACCAGCATCGGCAGGAACGTCAAGTAGAGGCGGCTGAAAAACGAAGTCTCGGGCGTCACGTTCGCCAGCGAGGGGAACCAGCCGAGATCGACGGCGATGAAGATGATGAGCAGATACGCGAGGAAATAATCTGGCACCGAAATCAGCATCAGCGACAGCACATTGATCAGGCGATCGATGACGCCTCCCTGGCGGATCGCCGCGAGGATTCCAAGGCCGACCGCGATCGGCACCGCGACCACCGCGGCGTAGGACGCCAGGAACATCGTGTTGGCGAAACGTGGCGCGATCTCGGTCAGAACATCGCGCCTATTGGCGAGGGAATGGCCGAAATCGCCATGCAAAGCGCCGAACAACCATTCGAGGAACCGGACGATCGCCGGCCGGTCGAGGCCGAGGTCGAGCCGGAGCTTGGCCAGACTTTCCGGCGTCGCGGAATTTTGCAGGATCGCGGAAGCGAGGTCGCCCGGAAGCAGCTCGGTGCCGACGAAGATGAGCACGGAGGCCGCAAACAACGTCAAAACGCCTAGGCCCAATCGCTGGGCGATCAATTTCAGCATGACGCAATCCCCACCGCTACCATGCGCGAGGCCCGCTCGCCGCGGACCCGAGGGATCGAGGCCGCCCGGTTTCCGATGAAGCCGACGGCCTCGCTGCGAAGCCTTCCGAAGGGCCGTCGTCCGCCTGGTTTGCAGGCGAACGACGCACGACGCTATTTCGCTGCGTCGCTATGCAAGGATCAGGCCTTCAGCCAGGCCTTCTCGAGGATGTAGCCGTTGTCCATGTCGAAACCGCCGGTCGGCACATGGCCGCCGACCTTCCCGTTGTCGGCGCTGAGCCAGTCGCGGAAGACGGGGATGATCGCGCCGCCATCCTCATGCAGAATCTTCTGCATTTCCCAGATGTAGGGTTTCCGCTTGGCCTCGTCGGTTTCGCTCTTCGCGTCGGCGAGCAGTTTCTCGAACTTCTCGTTCTTCCAGTGCGTTTCGTTCCAGGGCGCGCCGGCGCTGTAAGCGACGGACAGCATCTGCGTCGCCGCGGAGCGGCCGCCCCAATAGCTCTCGACGAAGGCGTCCTTCAGCCAGACGTTGTCCCAGAACCCGTCCACCGGCTGCTTCTTGAGCTCCATCGGAATGCCGGCGGCCGCCGCGCTCGCCTGCATCAGCGATCCCATGTCCACCGCCCCGTTGAACGCCGCGTCCGAAACCTCGAGGAGAATCTTTGGATCGGTGAGGCCCGCCTTCTTGAAGTGGAACTTCGCTTGCTCCGGATCGTGCTTGCGCAAAGGCAGCTCGCTATTGAAGAAAGGATCGGTCGGGGGAATCGGATGGTCGTTGCCGATCGTTCCGTAACCGCTGAACAGCGCTTTCAGGATCTGCTCGCGATTGGTGGCGTATTTCAGCGCGAGGCGCAGATCGGGATTGTCGTAGGGCGCCTTGTCGACTTGCATCGCCGCCTCGACGTGATAACCGCCGGGCGCGCGAACGAGCTTCAGGCCAGATTTTTCGAGCAGGCCGACCGCCTTGTGATCGACGCGGTTGATGATGTCGATCTGCCCGGACTTCAGCGCGTTGAAGCGCGCCGTGGAATCGGAGATCACGGTGATTTCCGCCGCGTCCAGATGGCCGCTGCCCTCTTTCCAGTAGTCCGGGTTCCGCTTCAGCGCGATCCGTACGCCCGGGTCGAACTTCTCGAGCAGGAAGGCGCCGGTGCCGACCGGATTGGCCCAGTCCTTGAAGCCGTCGGGCACCATCAGAATGTGATAGTCGGTCAGGCTGTAGGGCAGGTCCGCGTCGGCCGCGGCGAGCGAAATCTGGATCTGATACTTGTCGAGTTTCTTGACGTCGGTGACTGCCGACAGCGCCGGCTTGCCTCCCGACTTGCTGTCGCCGCGATGATAGTTCAGCGAATAGATGGCGTCGTCCGCGCTGAATTCCTTGCCATTCGAGAACTTGACGCCCTTGCGAAGGTTGAAGACCCAGTCCTTGGCGCCGTTCTTCGGCTCCCAGCTCGACGCCAGGTCCGGCTTCGGTTTGCCGTCCTCGCCCCATTCGACGATGCCGTTGAACAGGCCGTGGCCGGTATCGATCATCACTGAATCGGTGTAGCTGCCGACGTCGATGCTGTCGGTCGTGCTGCCGCCGCCGAGACCCACGCGCAACGTGCCGCCCTTCTTCGGCGTTTCCGCGGCGTAGGCGTCGACGCTCGCCAACAGGTTCGAGATCGCCACGGTCGACGCGCCGAGGGCGACAGCGCGGCCCATGAATTCGCGGCGCGAAATCGCGCCCTTCTTCAATCGGCCTGCCAAATAGTCGAGTTCACTCATCGCAAATACCTCCCGCAGGACCGACTCCAGAAGCGCGTCGGTCGAAAACGCCGCTCGTCGTTCGTTTCGTCCGCCAATTCCGGACCTTGAAGATGTATCTTCGGTTTAGACGGGCCTTCCTGTCAATCGAGGATCGAGCGCCGGAGCATATCGATATAGCATAGAGGCGCAGCAATATTATCGCGCCCATGTGCGATCGCCGGCCTCTCGCGTCGGCGCCGCCAGGGCGCGCGTTGACTCGGGTTAGCGCCGAGATTAGGGGTTCCGCCGCGATGGCTCGGGAAACGCGCCCTTGCCAATCGGAGCGCCGACCGCGATGAAAATTCTCGTGCCTGTGAAGCGGGTGATCGATTACAACGTCAAGATACGGGTCAAGTCCGACGGTTCGGGCGTCGAGCTCGCAAACGTCAAGATGTCGATGAACCCGTTCGACGAGATCGCGGTCGAAGAGGCGCTGCGCCAGAAGGAAGCGGGCAAGGCCAGCGAGGTCGTCGTCGTCTCGATCGGCCCGGGGCAGGTCGGCGAAACCTTGCGCACAGCGCTCGCGATGGGCGCCGATCGCGGCATTCTGATCAAAACCGAGGGCCTCGTCGAGCCGCTCGCGGTCGCCAAATTGCTGAAGGGCGTGATCGCTGCCGAGCAGCCCGGCCTCGTCATTCTCGGCAAGCAGGCGATCGACGACGATTGCAATCAGACCGGGCAGATGCTCGCGGCGCTGACCGGCTGGGCGCAGGGCACGTTCGCCTCCAAGGTCGTCATCGGCGACGGCCATGTCGACGTGACGCGCGAAGTCGACGGCGGCATGCAGACAGTCACGCTGAAACTGCCGGCGATCGTGACCACCGATCTGCGCCTCAACGAGCCGCGCTACGCTTCGCTGCCCAACATCATGAAAGCGAAAAAGAAGCCGATCGCCGAAAAGACCCCGGCGGATTTCGGCGTCGACCCGGCGCCCCGATTGAAGGTGCTGAAAACCGCCGAGCCGAGCGGTCGCAAGGCGGGCGTGAAGGTCAAGAGCGTGGCGGAACTGGTCGCCAAGCTGCGCGACGAAGCCGGGGTCATCTGAACATGGCGACACTTCTCTTGGCCGAGGTCGCGAACGGCCATTTAGGCGAAATTACCGCGCGCGCACTGACCGCCGCGCTGCAGCTGGGCGCGCCGGTCGAGGTGCTGGTGGCGGGGCACAACGTGGCGGAGGCGGCGGCCGCAGCCGCCAAACTCGACGGCGTCGCCAAAGTTCGCGTCGCCGACGACGGGCTCTACGAACATGGCCTCGCCGAACCGCTCGCCGCGTTGCTGGTCGCCTTGGCGCCTGAATATGAGGCAATTCTGGCCGCCTCGAGCCCCTATTCGAAGAACGTGCTGCCTCGCGCGGCGGCGCTGCTCGACGTGATGCAGATTTCCGACATCACCAAAGTCCTCTCGCCCAAGTCGTTCGAGCGGCCGATCTACGCGGGCAATGCGATCCAGACAGTGGAATCGACGGATCCGAAGATCATCGCGAC
>JBAQGU010000303.1:0-3194 GCA_049287975.1 Roseiarcus sp. | reverse complement strand
ACAAAATTACTGCGCAGAAAGGCATCACTATTGGCGAAGCCGCCAATCGCGTCGCCGATCTGGGCTGGACGCCGAGCTACGTTCAGGAGGCGATGACCTTCCCGACCGACTATAAGATCTCCAAGGTACCCCGCGATCCAATGAAGCAAGTGCTTCGCTCCTACTTCCCGATGCAGGAAGAAAAGGACAATCGCGTCTACGGCGCGCTTGATGCAGCGTTGCGCGGCGATATGTTCCGCAATGTGGAGCCGCGTTGGATCGAATGGATGAAGCTGTTCCTGGCGATCATCCCGTTCCCGGAAATTTCAGCGGCCCGCTCTATGGCCATGGTCGGCCGCCTGTCGCCCGGCGAAGAGCTGCGTACCGGCTTCACGATGCAGATGGTCGACGAGTTGCGCCACTCGACGATTCAAATGAATCTGAAGAAGTGGTACATGGAAAACTATATCGACCCTGCGGGGTTCGATATCACTGAAGCCGCGTTCGGCAGATGCTACGCCTCCACGATCGGGCGCCAGTTCGCCGAGGGCTTCCTGACCGGCGACGCGATCACCGCCGCCAGCATCTATCTGACTGTGGTCGCCGAAACGGCCTTCACGAACACGCTATTCGTCGCGATGCCTTCGGAAGCCGCCCGCAATGGGGACTACGCGTTGCCAACGGTGTTCTTGTCGGTTCAGTCGGACGAATCGCGCCATATCGGCAATGGACATTCCATGTTGATGGCGATGCTCCACGATCCTTCGAACCATCAGCTGTTGGAGCGCGATCTCAAATACGCTTTCTGGCAGAATCACGCGATCGTCGACGCCGCCATCGGAACCTTCATCGAGTACGGCACGACCAACCGTGACAAGAACAAGGAATCCTACGCGGAACTGTGGCACCGCTGGATCTACGAAGACTATTATCGCACCTATATGCTGCCGCTCGAGAAGTACGGCATCAAGATCCACCACGACGACGTCTCGGCGGCGTGGGATCGCCTGGTCAAGAAAAATTACGTTCACTATACCGCGCAATTCTTCTCGGTCGGTTGGTCGGTGAATTTCTGGCGCATCGAGGCTCAGACCGAGAAGGACTTCGAGTGGTTCGAGCATAAGTATCCCGGCTGGTATGCCCTGTTCGGCGACTACTGGAAATGGTACGCCAAACTGTCCAAGCCCGGTGAGACGAATGTCCTGTTCAACAGCGAAGTGGGCTATCTCTATCCGCATCGCTGCTGGAGTTGCATGGTCCCCTGTCTGATCCGCGAGGACTTCTGCTGCGATGAAGTCGACGGCAAGATGTACACCTATTGTTCGGAAGGCTGCCGTTGGACGCACAAGGTCGCTTTCGCCGCCGAATACGAAGGGCGCCCAACGCCCGCGATGGGCAAGTTCAGCGGCCGCCGCGAGTGGGAAGATTGCTACCACGGATGGGATGTCGCGGACGCCATCAAGGACCTCGGCTTCGTCCGCAGTGACGGCAAGACGCTGGTGCCGCAGCCCCACTTGCGCTTCGATGAAAAGGACATGTGGACGCTCGACGACGTTCGTGGCCATACGCTCGGCAGCCCGCTGCGTGGCTTCCGCGCCTTGAAACCCGGCGCGGAGCGCGATGCGGCGATCGCGGAGTATCGCAAAGGCTTCAAGATCACTCCCTGCCACTAGCCCCGGACCTGGCGATTGGGGCCGCTCACGCGGCCCCCTTTTCCGGCCGTCGGCTCGCCGGAGAGCGCGATGACGACGGTGCGCGTTTCTCTGTGACTCGTGGAGAAATCATGTCGGAAGCTGTGCTTCATAAGGTGCGTTTCGAGCCCGTCGGCATCGAGATGGATGTCGAGGAGGGTGAGACCGTGCTCAACGCGGCGTTTCGCCAAGGCATCGCGCTGATGCACGGCTGTAAGGAGGGCCAGTGCGCCTCATGCAAGTCGAGGCTTGTCAGCGGCGATATCGAGTTGATGAAGTATTCGACTTTCGCTCTGCCCGACTACGAACGGGAGACCGAGCATATCCTTCTCTGCAGGACGCTCGCCTATAGCGACATCGAAGTGGAATTGCTGAATTTCGACGAAGACTTATTATCCCGCGCGATCCCGGTGAAGGAATACGGCGCCCGCCTGACCAAAATCACGCCGCTGACCCACGATATTCGCCTTTTGGAAGTTGATCTCGACAAGCCGCTGAAATTCTGGGCGGGACAATACGTCGATCTGACGATTGTCGAGGCCGGCGTCACCCGTGCGTTTTCAATGGCCAACGCTCCCGCGGAGGGGGCACATCTTTCGTTCATCATCAAGAAGTATCCCGATGGAGCGTTTTCCGCACAGCTTGACGGTGATTTGCGACCGGGCTCCATGCTAAAGGCCAAGGGGCCTTATGGAACCTGTTTTCGGCGCGAGGCGCGCACTGGGCCGATGCTGCTGATCGGCGGCGGGTCAGGCATGTCGCCGCTTTGGTCGATCATTTCAGATCACGTCCAGAGCGGCGAGCAGCGACCGATTCGCTTCTTCTATGGCGCGCGAACGCGCGCGGATTTGTTCATGCTCGACGAAATCGCCGCCATCGCGGCGAGGTTGCCGGACTTTAAATTCATTCCCGCGCTGTCGCACGCCACTGCGGAGGACGCTTGGGAGGGCGAAACCGGTTTCGTTCATGAGGTCGTTCAGCGCCATCTGCGCGCCGAGGCGTTGAGCGGAGTTATCGACGCCTATTCCTGCGGACCCCCGCCAATGATCGACGCGATGCTGCCGGTCCTGCACATGAACAACGTGGATCTCGATCACATCCATTTCGACAGGTTTACGCCAGCCGCGCGGTGACGGCGACATCGCCCCAACGCGCAACACAGGAAGTCGACACTAGCGATTTCAAGGGAGGAAACGATGAGTGCAGCAACAGAACAGTCGCATCCGGTCAAGTCGGGCGCCGCGGGCGCGGCGACGTTTCCCGATTGGGATAGCCGAAAATTCAATTATTTCGAACCCAAGGGCCGCAAGGCCACCCACTATGAGGATATGACGGTCGATGTCCAACCCGATCCGGAGCGTTACCTTCTCCAGGATTGGATCATTTCATTCCCGGACGGCACCCCGACTTATTCCAAGAACTGGACGAAGGCGCTGAGTTCGAATTGGCATCAGTTCCGTTCCGTCGATCAGGAATGGGAGCGCACCCACTATCAGCGGCAGTCGACGATCTGCGGCATGGTGC
>JBAQGU010000302.1:0-6114 GCA_049287975.1 Roseiarcus sp. | reverse complement strand
GTCGAAGATGATGGCCGGGGCGTCGACATCCCAAAGGTGCGCGAGATAGCCATCCGGCGGGGGCTCGTACCTGCCGATTCGCTGGCGGCGTATTCCGACGCGCAGGTGATCGAGTTGATCTTCTTGCCCGGCTTCTCGACGGCGTCCGATATTACCGACATATCCGGGCGCGGGGTCGGCATGGACGCCGCCCGTGCCGCGGTCGAGGCCGTCGGCGGACAGATCTCGATCGAAAGCCGTAGAAATCAGGGTAGCGTCGTAAGATTCGTGCTGCCGTTCAGCGTGATGATGACACGCGTCGTCACGGTGGCGGTCGGAGAGCAAATGTTCGGCATTCCGCTGGAAACCGTAGTCGAGACGGCGCGTGTGGCGCGGAAAAGCATCTTTCCTATCGGGGCGTCGCGCGCTTTCGTGTTACGCGATAGGACCATTCCTGTGATCGATCTTGCAGAAACACTCGATTATTTGGGCTGCCAGCGGGACCCGTCCACCGCGACCCTGGTAGTTCTCTCCATTTCGGAACAATTTGGCGCGATTGAAGTCGACCGGCTGGGGGAGCGGACCGAAGTGATGCTGAAGCCGATGGATGACATTTTGGCCGGGACGCGAGGCGTCGCCGGCGCCACATTGCTCGGAGATGGCAAAGTGCTGCTCATTCTCGATGTCCAGGAGCTCCTTTCGTGACTGTACGCCGGATTGATGCGTTTAACATCGTGCTCGAGGGTATTTCTCCCGTAGCCGAAGCTGAGGTCTTGCGACAGCTGCTGGTTTCGGCGAAAACCGCGACGGTCGACTGGCGCGCCTGTGAGGAGGCGCACACCGCGGTCGTCCAGGTGCTGTTGGCTTCGAAAGTCCGCTTGCGCGGACCGCCGAAGTCAGCGCTTCTCGGAAAGCTTCTAAATGCTCAAATGACCGAACCCGCGAACCAATGAGAGATGTATCGGCGGGAACAATTACGCGCGAGCGTCGTTAAAAGGAGACGAGGTTTTCATGGGCTACAAGATTCTTGTCGTCGACGATAGCAAACTCGCGCGGATGGCTGTCGTGAAGTCTCTCAAGGCGCTTCTGCCGGATTGGTTCCGTCTCGAGGCTGCGAACGCTGACGAAGCGGCCAAACTCGCGCCCGACGCCGACGTTGCATTATTGGACTTCAATATGCCGGGCATGGACGGCTTGGCGTTTGCAGCTGAGTTGCGCAGGTCGAGACCAGAAATGCCTCTGGCGATCATTTCCGCAAACAATCAAAGAGAGGTCGTCCAGAGCGCGCATGCAATAGGCGCTACGTTCCTGCCAAAGCCACTGACGGAGGATGCTCTAGGGAGTTTCCTCAACGACGCCGTCCGACGCGTCAAGGCGGAAGTTCGGTGACGGCCGGCCGAGATGATCTCAGCGAACTCGAACTCGACGCACTCACCGAGCTCGTCAACCTGGGCGTCAGCCGGGCTGCTTCTAATTTGAGCGAGATGGTGACAGAACAAGTTCATCTTTCGGTGCCTAGCGTATTGATGACAGGACGTGAGCGGGCGATCGAAATTCTGAACAAAAGCGAGCCGAGCAAGCTTGTGGCGGTACATCAGATTTTTGAGGGAGAGGTGTCTGGTCGTGCGCTCGTCATCTTTCCGGAAGCGAAAAGCCTTGAATTGGTTAGAGCTGTTACGAGCGCTGAGCTTAGCCTCGAGGACGTTATTGAGCTTGAGCACGAAGCTCTCGCGGAGACCGGCAATGTTATATTGAATTCATGTCTTGCCACTATTGCGAATCAGCTAGATCGCACGTTAAAGATTTCGTTGCCGGACATTCTGCGCGGCGACGGTCGAAGGTTATTCAACTTGCCGCCGCCTCCGCATGCTGGTGATGTCGTCGTGTTCGTGTACATCAACTTCGCGGTCCAACGACGCGACATCCAGGGGTATATTGCTCTGCTGATGGATGTGTCCTCGCTGACGGCTCTAAAGGGGCTTTTGGCCGGGTTTATCCAGCGGGTCTCCGGTGAATCGGCGACATTGCCCAATGCCAACGCTTGATGTGTTGTTTGAGTCGGTATTCGACGCTCTCGACTGCGGAATTGTTGTTTTGGACAACCAACAACGCGTAGTCGGCTGGAATGCCTGGCTGCAGTCGACGAGTGAAATAGGGGTCGCCGACGCCCTCGGGAAGCGAATCGAAGACATATTCGCCGCAGCCCCCGTTCGCCGCGTCAAAGCGGCCATCGCCGCCGCCCTGTCCGAGGGTTCGCCAACCCTCCTGACGCACTCGCTCAACCCCCATATATTCCCGCTCCAAACGCGGGCCGGACAGCCGCTGATCCACAACTTGCTGGTCGGACCTCTCGGGCCCACCAGGGGGTCTCACTGCCTTCTTCAGGTCATCGATGTTACGCTGGCAGTCGAGCGAGAACGCGTGCTGCGTAAGCGACAACATACGCGTTACGATGCCGTCGTCGATAGCGCGCCTGATGTTATTTTGACGCTCGATGCGAACGGAGACGTTCAACTCGCCAATCCCGCCGCCTTGCGTCAGTTCGGTTATTCCTCTCAGGAGCTGATAGGGAGGCCAGCGAGTTCGCTGTCGCAGGACCCTGCTGCGTGGAACGCCGCGTTGCGTGCGGTTACGGAGGGTCTTTCGCTTCATCAACCGCTGGACGTCGTTGCTCGGCGCAAGGATGGCTCTATTGGCTATCTCGAAGTGTCGTTTTCGCGGTGGATAAGCGAATCCAAGGTTTTTGTGACCGCGATTCTCCGCGACGTCACTGAGCGGCGGGCCGCCGAGAGAGCTCTTCGCGCCAGCGAGGCGCAATTCCGGAGCTATGCGCAAGCCTCGCCCGACCAGGTCTGGACTTCGACGCCGGGCGGCGAACCGGACTGGCTCAACGACCGGATCCATGAATACGCCTCACTTCCGCCAGACCATTTGAATTGGTGGGTCCTCATTCATCCGCAAGATTTCGATGCTGCGGCGGAACTGTGGGCGAAGGCGCTCCTGTCCGGTGAGCGTTACGAAGCCGAAATTAGGCTCCGCCGCGCTGACGGGGTCTATCGATGGCATGTCACACGAGCAGTACCCATTCGGGACAATACCGGCGAAATTGCTCGCTGGATCGGCACGAATTCCGATATCGAGGATCAAAAGGCCGCGGCCCTGGTTCTGGCAGACGTGAACAAAGCGTTGGAGCGGCGCGTCGAGGAGCGCACCGGCCAGCTCGTGCGAGTCGAAGAAGCGCTCCGACAGAGCCAGAAAATGGAGGCCCTCGGCCAGCTGACTGGCGGTATCGCGCACGATTTCAATAATCTTCTGCAGGGTATAGTCGGCTCCCTCGAACTTATCCAAAGACGCATCTCGCAAGGTCGCATTGGCGATCTCGACCGATTCCTCAACGGCGCCACGGCGTCGGCGAATCGCGCAGCTGCTTTGACACACCGGCTCCTGGCTTTTTCTCGTCGACAGCCCATGGATCCTCGGCCGGTCGATATCGGCGCGCTGATTGGGACAGTAGAGGAACTGCTCCGCCGGTCGATCGGCGATTCCGTCACTATGTATGTTTCGATCGAAGAGGCCCTCTGGCTCGTGCGTTGCGATTCGAATCAGCTCGAGAACGCTCTCTTGAACCTCGCCATCAATGCTCGCGACGCGATGCCCGATGGCGGCACGCTTACGATCAGATGTCGGAATGTCATCCTCGACGCGAACCAAGCGCTCCAGCGTGACGTGCCGCCCGGCGCTTACGTATGTCTCGAGGTCCACGACACGGGCGTAGGCATGCCAGCCGACGTCAGGGCGCGCGCCTTCGAGCCATTTTATACGACCAAACCCATCGGTCAGGGAACTGGGTTGGGACTCTCGATGATTTATGGCTTCGTGCGCCAGTCGGAGGGCTCCACCAAAATAGACAGTGAGGTCAATAAGGGCACCGCGATCGAGATCTGTCTGCCGCGATTCCAAGGTGAACTGGACGAAGTCGCCTCGCCGAACGACACGCTTCTCACAGAACGACCAGAAACGGAGCATGTCGTTCTGGTGGCGGAGGATGACAGCGTCATTCGCTTATTGATTGTCGAGGTCGTCAACGATCTCGGTTATCGTGCGCTGGAAGCGGTCGACGGCCAGTCGGCGTTGCGCATCCTGCAATCGACGCAGCGGATCGATCTGTTGCTGACGGACATTGGGCTCCCCGCCCTGAATGGGCGGCAGGTCGCCGACGGCGGCCGCGCGACTCGTCCAGGATTGAAGGTTCTCTTCATGACAGGTTATGCGGAGAAGGCAGCGAGCAAGGCATTTCTGGCGCGCGGCATGGAGATTATCACCAAGCCGTTCGCGACGGAGGCGTTGGCAAAGCGAATCCGCGGCATGATCGAAGGTGATTGAATTGGCGCGCGCCCTCGGCATCGAGTTTTATGCTGTTACGCCGGTTCCGACCGCTGAGCGGCGCTGCCAACCATGATATTGTTTTGCACTTCGATGGCACGGCACGCAACGCTACGCGAATGACCGCTATGGGTCGATTCCTGCCGTTCGCGACAACCCTATCCAATCGCCGCAATCGTCTTGCGCGCCATCCGGGCGAGGGCGGATATCCACGGCCCTCTTTCGACGGGTTCTCTTCTGGATCGAGGCTTTCGTCTATCACGATCCGCCGTTCATGGAAATAAATGGTGCCGAGTATGTCGGGATCGAGACCGCGGTCGGAACGCGGCACGCCAAACAGACGGTGGGTGTCGTCGAACTCGACCCGGAGCTTCAGGTGCTTCTCAATAATGTCCTCAATAGGAATCGGCGGTGCGATGACAACTCCGCGCGCCGCAGAAAATTCGGCTAGCAGCGTCGACGCGTCGCGCTCGATTTGCTCCTCATAAAGATACCGGTACTTTCTTGGTCATCAATCCACCATCCTCATCTGCATCTCAAGGAACCATCGCTACCCGATCCCCAGGATCAGTTATCCTTCGCCCGTTGGGCTTGGCGAGCGAGCTTCGCTATGTCGTCAGCGGACAGGCCCTTGGTGGTCCGCAACAGTGCCGCGATTTCCCGAGGGTGCTGCTTGATGATATCCGACAAGTCCGAGGCTACCCGGCAGGCCCTCGGCTTCCAGTTCCTCGATGATCGCCTGCTTGCGCTCGGCCGATTGACGTCATCGCGGACGAGCTCGGCAAGAACCTCGATCCCTTCGATCTGATCTGCCATGTCGCCTTCGGACAAGAAGCCTTTGACGCGCCGCGAGCGGGCCGAGAACGTCAAGAAGCGCGACGTGTTCACGAAGTACCGGCCGCAAGCCCGCGCCTTGCTCGACGCGTTGCTTGAAAAATATCGCGACGAGGGAGTGCTAAATCTCGACGACGCCAACGTGCTGAAGGTGACGCCCTTCACCACAATGGGGAGTGTCGTGCAACTCATCAAGGCGTTCGGCGGAAGGAGGGCTTTGAAAAGGCTGTCCACGAATTGCAGGACGCGGTCTATCAGGAGACTGCTTGAACCATAGTCGTCCAAACAACCGTCAAATCCATTCAAGATATCATGCGCGACGACGTCGGCGTGGATGGCGATGCGCAGTGCATCAGTCAGTTGTGCTGGATGTTTTCCTCAAGATCATCGACGATCAGGATCAGGAACTCGAACTAACCAGAGACGGTTGCCGCTCGCCGATCTCGGAAAAATATCAGTGGCGCAACTGGGCCACGGACCCGGAGGGCATTACCGGGCAGGCATTGTTCGATTTTATCAACGATGAATTGTTCCCAACGCTGAAGGGCTTGCGACTCACCGGCAAGCCAGGCGACCGGCGCCGTGTCGTGCGAGAGGTGTTCGAGGACGCTTACAATTACGTGAAATCTGGCCAGTTGCTGCGTCAAGTGGTCAACAAGATCAACGATGTTGATTTCAACCTAAGAACCGCATATTGCCTGTTCTCGTTTGGCGGAGAATCCGGCATTTTCAGTGGGATGAGCCAGGATCTACCGCCCATCGCCGTTCACCCCACGGGTGAACAATCTGCAGTTGCGCTTGGAGGCGCGGCGGCGGCGCCCCCGCCTTTGGTGGTCGACAGTTTCGCCGGTTCGGTGCGGATCGAATGGGATCACGCGACGGCTTTCACGCCGCTGGGTCAATTGCCGTTCTTCATCG
>JBAQGU010000301.1:0-11339 GCA_049287975.1 Roseiarcus sp. | reverse complement strand
GAACCGCGCCGGCTGGCGCAAGGGCGAGGGACCCGACCGCGAATGGCTCATTCCGTCGGAAACATGGCGAGCGGAGATTTGTGACGGGCTTGATCCCAAATTCGTCGCGCGCACGCTTGGCGAGGCGGGCATTTTGCGGCGCGCCATCGATGGCTTCCAACAGGTGCGCAAGATCGGGGGAACCTGTAAGCGCGTTTTCGTCATCGGAGCGGCGATCTTCGACGGGTGGCAGCAATGAGGTCTGATCTTGCCGCGCGCCTTCGCCAAACGATGCGAGGGGGAGCTATCGCCGAAAAGGGCGTAACGGGCGTAGCAGGCGTAACCGGGCCGATCGGGTTACGCCTCAAACCCCCGCAATTACGCCAGTTACGCCCGTTACGCCACGAATATGGCAATGGGGAAAAGCGCGCAAGAGAGGGCGTATCCCCGCCCGTAACTCAGCCGATCGGCGCCGACTTCGACGCGATCGAAGAGCGCGCGGCGATCATTTCGGAGACTTGCCCGGCGCCCTATGCCGACACTTTCGCGCGCCTGAACCATCAAAAGCCGATGGCGGTTACTGACGCGCAATGGTCGCGAGCCCTCGATGACGCGGGCTGGTTCCTCGACGATTGGGGAACGCTCGCGGCGGAAATGCCATGGAGCGCGGGCGAGCTTTTCGACGTGCCGTACGAACGCCGGCCAGGCGGCCTAGTCTGGCAATTGAAGGGCGATAGGGTCGACGCCCTTGGCGCGGATCATGTTCGCCTGAGCGACGGGCGAGTGATTGCGCCCGGCGGAGTCCAGCGCGACGAAACGAAGATCGGGGAATGATATGGCGCTCAAGAAACAGACGTACGTCAAAGGACCGTTCACCCATCGACGAACCGAAGGCGACTACGTGGGCGTTTTGCTCGATGCCGTTCCTCTCGAAGACTGGCGCGAGGTCGTGAGGGCGACTGTGGCCGCGGCGAAGGACGGCGACGCCACGGCCCACGCTTGGTTGGCGCAAGATCTGGTTGGCAAGCCCGGCTTGACCGCGCCAGCCCCGCTGACGGTCGTTGTCCAGCAGCTTTCCGGTCGTGATCCGCTGACCGAGAGGCTGGCCAAGCCCTATGTGGACCGGGAAAAATACCCGTCGCTGAGCGCAAATGAGGGCTTCGAAGACGCCATGCGCGAGCGAATCGCTGGCGAATTGCGCGTATTGGAAGCTAACAATTTGAATACGCGAGAAACCGGGGCAAACGCAGGCGGGGCGAGGCTTCCGGCAAATTCGGTAGCATCATGAATACGTCAGTTAGCCAATTGATTACGGGAAAATCCAATGGGCGGGCCGGGTAGCGGGAACCGCTCGCGGTTCGGCGCGAAGTCGACGACGGAAGATTACCGCACCTTGGATGTGCGGCGCTGCGCGCGCGAAGGAATACTGAGGCCCGGCTACCGGGGCGGCTGGCAGTGGAGGCGCGACGGCGCACTAGTGGCGTGGATTCAGATGCAGGTCGAACATGACCGCGTGATCCTGACTTACCGGCATCGCAGTGGTGGGGGAATATGGAAGGACGAAGAGTACCCCGTACGCTTCGAACGAACGCCGTGCAATTTGGGCGGCTCGCGTCACTGGTTCATTTGTCCGGTCGTCGGCTGCGGTCGGCGGGTAGCGATCCTCTATGGCGGCCGCATCTTCGCCTGCCGGCGCTGCCATCAGCTCGCCTACGCCAGTTCACGCGAGGATGCAGGTGACCGCAGTACAAGGCGAGCTGACAGACTTCGGGCTCGACTGGGATGGGAGCCCGGCATCTTGAACGGTGAAGGCGGCAAGCCGAAGTGGATGCGATGGCGCACATTCGAGCGGCTGGCCGCAGAGCACGATGTTTTCGTCAGGCAATCGTTGGCAACGATGGCAGTGCGGTTCGGCATCAAGCACTAGGGCGACGTTGAACCGGCTTTGTCGAAGGGAAAGGGAAGCACCTTGAAGTCACCGAAGAAGAGCAAACAACCGGCAACGCAAGTGTCACCAAGCGAGGAGGAGTCGTACGAACCGACGCCGAACGAACGGGAGGCATTGGAGGCGTTCAAAGGGGGAGATGCCAAGCGCGCCCCTCGTCTGAAAGTGACGAATAGCACCATCTGCGATGCAAAAATCGAAATAGATCATCCCCATCTCGCCTACGGCCAGTTCTTGCTGATGAAGGGGATCGGCACGACAAACAGCGATTTCTTGGAAGGGCTCATCCTACAACTCGTGAACGCTAGTAAGGAGAAAACCCCTTCAGAAAAAGGGACGAACTTCATGCTTGCCGTAATCACGGGCATCGAGCCGCGCGATCAAATCGAAGCGATGCTCGCTGCGCAAATGGCGGCGGTGCATATGGCTTCGATGACGTTCGCGCGCCGCCTCGCACACGTGGATAACATCCCGCAACAAGACAGCGCAGAGCGTGCGTTCAACAAGCTCACGCGGACGTTCGCCGCGCAAGTTTCCGCGCTGAAGGAATATCGCTCAAAAGGCGAGCAAAAGATGATCGTCCAGCACGTCAACGTAGCCGAGGGCGGCCAAGCGATCGTGGGCAACGTCAACGCGCCCGCCCAGGGGGGCGGGGCGCGCGAAAAAAGTGGAGAACAACCCCATGCACTTGGATATGCACCGGGCATTACGTTGCCACGCGAAATCGAAGCGGAGCGGGTTCCAATGCCGAGCGCCGGCGGTTCGGGGGACTGAGGTTTGCCGGATGCACGGCGCCGGCGGGGGTGCACCGAAAGGCAACAAGAACGCCGTGAAGCATGGCGCGATGGTTGCCGAATCGTTGGCGCTTAAAAGGGAGATTCAGGAACTGGCTCGGATGGCCCGCAAGACGATTGCGGCGATTGGATAGGGTTGTCGCGAACGGCAGGAATCGACCCTTTGCCGCCATTCGCTGGCGGGTGCACGGCCAGCCCGAAGGCTGCGACGCGCCCGACATGTTCCGGCCTTGCTGCCCAGGAGGATGCGTCAGACGCGGCGGTCTTCGGCAAGTGCGGCAGGATCAGGTGCCGCTCTACGCCGGTTCGGATAGGGGAAGGTTTCGGCGGAGACGATGATTGCCTCGAAATCTTTGGCCAGTCGTCGGTTGCGGTTAATCCAGCGAAGCGGTGTTCAACGGCCTTTCGTCCGCGGCGGGATGACGAAGCCGACCCGGACCGCGAATTTCTGAGCGTCTTAGGCGCCGCCGGCGAAGGCGACCTCGACGAACGGGGAGGATCTTCGCGTAGCCTTGAGCCCCGGAACGGCGCGAAATACTGCCAGCGCAGAATTTTAATTTTCCGCAGTATTGGCAGCGGACCTCTCACTCGCTAGACTTGGCTGAGCCGGCACGCCCACGACCGCGGGGAGAGTAGCTATGCGCAGGCGTTCGACTTGGGAGAGATGGATCCCCCGTTGGGCAAGCGCTATTGCGCTTTTCGGTTCGGTTTGCCCCGCGGCCGCCGCGACCCACGATCAAATCGTCGCGTCGTGCCGCGAGGCCGCGCGTCCGACCATGATCGCCTGCATGCAGCGAAGCCGAGGCGAAGGCGACCATGACGCTCGCTTCGAGGCGTGCCGCCAGTCAGTTGGCATTCCCTTCGTAAAGGCCTGCGTGTTGCGCGAAGAGCAAAAGGAAGCTGCCGGCAAGGCGGCCCCCGCCGCACCGAAACTGGAATCGGCCCCTCCGCCGCCGCCGCCGAGCGATGCGATGGCGTTGCGGCCCTCCTATATCGCGCCGCCTCGCACCACCGCCGACATCGACGCGATCCTCGAACGGGAAAAACCCGACCCCGCAAAAATCGCCGCTCGCAAGGAAGCGGCCGAAGCTTCGCCGCCCGCGACGGCGACCGCGGCCGCGCTCGCGCAGTTCTACTATGACCGCGGCGCGGCAAGAGCGCTGCTTGGCCGCAACCAGGATGCCCTGGATGACGGAATGAAAGCCCTCGATGCGGCCAAAAAGAGCGGGGAATTTCTCCGAGTTACGCGTGTGATGCAGTTTATTGGGTTCCGCTACCGCGCGCTCGGCGACGCCAAGAAGGAAGGCGAGACCTTTGACGCGGTCGCCAGCGCCGCGGCCGCCGAAAACAAGCGCGGTGCGATGATCAACCCGCTGGCGAATCTGGCGCGATCCGCGATTACCTCAGGGGAGCTCAGTCAAGGGGAGGCCTATGCCCGCCGCGTCGAGGCCTTGGTTCAGGAGGCGCGCGGCAGTCCCAATCCCGGTTGGCGCAAGGCCTACGCGGTCTACGGCAACGCCTTTGAAGCCGACGCTGCGGGCGTAGCGGCGTTGACGCTGGAGGCGCACGGCCAGTATGCCCCGGCCGAAGCCCTCTATCGGCGCACGGAAGCGTTCCGCCGCGCGTCCGTGAACGACCTGCCAAAATACGAGTACCCGCCGCCGCGCGAGCAGCTTTTGCAGGCGGCCGACACGAGCTTGATGTCGGTGGCGCGAACCGTCGCCAAACAGGGGCGGCTGAGCGAGGCCGAATCGCTCGCCCGAAGGGCCCTGCTCAACATCCTCGATCAACAGGGCCGTTACAGTCCGGCGACGCCGGAATTTCTGATCGGCCTGGCTTGGATCGTCGTGGAAGAAGGCCGCTACGGCGAGGCGGAAACACTCGCGCGCGCCGCGCTGGACACTGAGGACACCTTGGGCGTCGCCGAATATGCGCCGGAGCGGGCGACCCTTCTCTCCCACCTCGGCTACATCCTCGTGCTGCAGGGAAAGGGGAAGGAAGCGCAAGCCATCTATGACCAGTTGGATCGGGCGATCGACAGTTGGTCGCCGCCGCGAAAGGAGACATACAAACTGAGCGGCGCGCGCATTTCGGCTTTGTACGCGACCGGACAAGTCGCCGCCGGCGTCGCAGTGGCCGAAGACTTGTTGAAGCGTGAGACCGCGCGCAAGGGCGCCAACAGTTTCGACGCGGCGATCGCTCACGGCCTGCTCGCAATCGGCTATGAGCGATCCCAGCGCCATGCGGATGCGCTGCGCGAGTTTCAGACGTCGATTCCCCTCCTGATATCCGCGGCGCGGGAAAACGCCGACGACGAGGAGACGGTCGCGTCAGCCAAGCAAGCGCGCCTGCAAAGAATCGTCGAAGCCTATTTCAATGCCCTTGTTGACCAGGCCAAGGATCCCAACGACATCGCGCAGGAAACCTTCGCGCTCTCGGACGCGATACGCGGCCACGCCGTCGGCCATTCGCTCGCCGACGCCAGCGCGCGATTGTCGGTCAAGGACCCCGACCTCGCCAATCTGCTCCGGGACGAACAGGGTCTGGAAAAGCAGATTGGAGCCTCCTTGGGCGCGCTCAACAATCTGCTTTCGCTGCCGCCGGATGGGCAACGAGACCGGGACGTGAGCACCGCTTCGGCTGTCATCGCGGATCTGCGCGCAAAACGCGAGGCCGCCGTTACCGCGATCAACAAACGGTTCCCTGCTTACGCTTCGCTGATCAACCCGAAGGCGCCCTCGCTCGCCGACGTGAAGGCGGCGCTGCGTCCGGGCGAGGCGATGCTTTCCTTCTATTTTGGGCAGAGCGCAGCCTTCGTCTGGGCGATCCCGAAGGACGGCGCCGTCGCGTTCGCCCGGATTCCGATCACAGCGCGCGACCTCCAGACCAAAGTCGAAGATCTGCGCAAAGCCCTCGACCCGGAAGCTTCAACGATAGGAGAGATCCCGCCCTTCAACGTTGGCGAGGCTTATGATCTCTACGCGGCGCTGCTGGCGCCGGTCGAAAGCGGCTGGAAAAATGCTGGCAATCTCGTGGTCGTTACGAACGGGGCGTTGGGAGAGTTGCCGCTCGCGCTTTTGCCCACGGCGAACTTGCAGGTGGATTTGCAAGCAAAGCCCTTGTTCGCCGGCTATCGCAAAGTGCCCTGGCTCGCGCGTTCGCATAACATGACCATGATTCCCTCCGCTGCCGCGTTTTTGACCTTGAGATCCTTGCCGCCGGGCTCGCCCAATCGGGAGAATCTCGTCGGCTTCGGCGATCCTTATTTTAGCCGCGATCAAGCTGTGCTCGCCGAGGGCGAAGGTGTGCAGGTCGCCGAGACTTCCGAATCCGACACGGAAAGCGACGTCGACCTGGTCCGCGGCCGGCCGCTGAAATTGCGCGCCGCGCCTCAAACGGAGAAGGTCGACAAGGCGGAGTTAGCGATGCTGCCGCGCCTTCCCGATACGCGCGAGGAACTGAAGGCGATGGCTCGCGCGCTCAACGTCGACCCGGCGAAGTCGCTTTTCCTTGGCAAGGAGGCCAGCGAAAAAACCGTTGAAAGCCTCGATCTCAAGCGCTTTCGGGTTATCGCGTTTGCGACGCATGGGTTGATCCCCGGCGATCTCGACGGACTTACGGAGCCCGCGCTGGCCCTCAGCGCGCCCGAGGTCTCGGGCGGCGACGGCGACGGCCTTTTAACAGTAGATAAAATACTGGCGCTCAAGCTCGACGCGGATTGGGTGGTTCTGTCCGCTTGCAACACGGGCGCGGGGGCGGGGGCCGGCGCCGAGGCGGCCTCTGGATTGGGGAGCGCCTTTTTCTACGCGGGAACGCGGGCGCTGCTCGTGACCAACTGGTCCATCCATTCGGCCTCGGCGCGCGAATTGACGAGCGATCTTTTCCGACGCCAAAGCGCCGATGCCAGCCTGTCGCGCAGCGAAGCGTTGCGTCAGTCGACGATGGCGCTGCTCGATGGCCCAGGCGCCGTCAACGCGAAAGGCCAGACGAGCTACACCTATGCTCATCCTCTGTTTTGGGCGCCGTTCACGTTGATCGGCGATAGCGGCGGGAAGTGAGTGAGAGACGCGATACATTCGAACAAATTTTAGGGAACTAGATGCCTAAGATCAGACGCTTGGCGCTGGCTGCCGGGTTCGGCATTTGCGCGACGACCGCTCTTGCGGGCGTTGGCGTGGCCCGCGCCGCGCCGCCCGTTGCCCTCGTCGAGGGTGCCGACGCGAAGGTCTCGGGGGTCGCGTTGATGGATTACCTGGAGCAGGGCCGTCGACTTGACCTCGGATCCGGCGGGTGGATTGAAATCGACTACTTCGCCTCGTGCCTCCACGAACGAATCGTTGGCGGCGTCGTAACGGTGGGAACTGAGCGAAGCGAAGTATCGGGAGGGACTGTCGAACGGCATCCCGTCGAATGCGACTCCGGAAAGATCACGCTCGCCGAACCGCAAGCCGAACGCGCGGCGGGATTCGTGCAGCGAGGCGGAGGGGAACTGAAGAATCGCATTCATGCGATGGAGAAGAATCAACTCCTCCTTCACGGCGCGTCCCCTTTGATTGTCGGCGACGGCAAGAACGATGTTGTCATAGCCCGGTTCGGCGATTCTCATGATCGGGAAACGCTGGCCCTCGCCAGCAGCGGCGGTCGACCGTTCTACGATTACGCGAGTCACGGCCGATCGCTTGATTTGGGCGCGGTCTACATCGCGACGTCAGGTGATCGGCAGATAGTGTTTCGCATCGACCGCGAAGCGGCGTCGGGCGCCACGCCGAAGCTGGGGCGGCTGATCGCGTTTCCGCCGGCGCCATGAACCTTTACCGATCCTAATGAGGACACCGGGAAGGTTCGAGGTTTTGGCGACTCTGTTGTTCGCGCTGATCGCCGGTTTCGTTGTTTCCCTTCCAGCTACGAATCCGATGCGCGGATGGTCGCTGGACGCCCTGACAACGCTTCGATGGTACGCCTTCGGCGAGCGGCGGCCACCCGGCGCATCTTCCACGGTCGTCATCGCTCTCGACGAGGAAACCTATTCGACGCCGCCATTCAAAGGGTCCCCGACTCTCACTTGGACGGGCGACATCGGACGCGTGGTTTCCGCGGCGATCGAGGCAGGCGCCCGGGTCGTCGGCTTCGACGTCGTCTTCGCCAGTTCGATTGAAGAGTCTCAAATCCAATTTGGCGATGACACGCTAGGCGCCAAGCTGCGCGGCTTCGATCGTGACTATCTGCGCGCCCTCGCCTCAGGCGGCCGCGCAGGCAAGATCGTGTTGGGCGAGACCGAAAGCGGGAGCCAATCGATACCTCCGACAGCGGGACAGAGGTTGGCGGTTGGGGGTCGCGCCAATCTGCGCTCGCTGAATGTCCACACGGACGCTGACTTTATTGTTCGTCGCGTTCCGCTCGTGTTTGCTGCCAATAACGAGTTCGTGCCTTCCATGGCGCTCGAACTTGCATCGCGCGCTCAGAGAGCGAGCCCGCGGATGGAGGCCGACGGGGTGACTCTTGCCGGCGAACGCGTTCCCTCGACCGTGGAAAAAACAATAGCCGTCGCCTTTTCAGGCGGATCGAATGATATTCCCTCCTATTCGCTCGCAGACCTGCGCGCGTGCCTCGAAAAGGGCGACAAGAACTTCTTTCGTCGCCAATTTGCCGACAAGGTCGTCATCGTTGGATCGGATATCGCGAACGCGGACCAAATCCTTACCTCCAAACGATTCGTGAATCCGCCGCTTCCTCAGGATGCCGAGCGCTGCACTTCGCCGGCGCCGGCGAAGGTCTCGCAACTCCGTTCAATGAGCGGCGTCTACTTACAGGCGATGGCGGTCGACAACCTGATTCGACGGGAGATTCTGCGCGAAACGCCGACTTGGCAGACTGTTGCGATCTCGTTCGCCGCAGCAGCGGCGATCGGGATATTCGCGCTGGCGTCTCGGGCGATGGTTGTGGCCCTCGTCGCAGCAACAGTCGTCCTGATCTGGATCGCTTTGGCCACATTGGCGTTTCAGCATTTTTTTGTACTGCCGTTGCTTGAACCGATCGCCTCCGGCGCCGCCGCCATTGGCGCCGCGGTTGCGTTGCGCCTCGGCGTCGCGGATCGGGAAAAGCGCTTCCTGCGTCATGCATTTGGCCTTTACCTCGCGCCAGATGTCATCGATCGCATGACATCGTCGGGCGCGTTGCCGACGCTTGGCGGCGAGACGCGTGAAGTCACGATGCTTTTCTCCGACGTCGTCGGGTTTTCGACTCTTTCCGAGGCCATGAAACCTGAAGAGATCGTTTCGCTGATGAACGGCTATCTAACTTCGATGAGCGAAGCGATCGAGAGGGCCGGCGGGTTTGTCGACAAATATGTCGGTGACGCCATCGTGGCGATATTTGGGGCGCCCGTCCGTTCTGCCGACCACGCCATCGAGGCCGTTACGGCGGCGCTCGACTGTCAGCGCAGACTCGAGGCCTTCAATCGCGACCACGCTTCGCCTATTCAACACCGCATCGGCCTGAACACAGGCGAGGCGCTGATAGGCAACATCGGCTCTCGTAGACGTTTCAATTATACGGCGTTTGGCGACAACGTGAACCTCGCCTCGCGCCTAGAGCAGGTGAATACGAGCTTCGGATCGTCGATATTGGCCGCCGAATCCGTCGTCACGGCGACGGGCGCCGCCTTTGTTTGGCGCGAGATCGACACTATCCGCGTTCGGGGGCGCTCGGCTCCAGTCACTGTCTTCGAACCGCTAGCCCGCCGCGGCGAGGAAACCGATGGGCAGCGGGAACGGGTTCGCGCCTATGCGGAAGGATTGCAGGCTTGGCGAGCGCGCGACTTCTTGCGCGCTGAGATTTGTTTCTCCCACTTTCCAGATGATCCGCCAGCGGCGTTGTTTCGAAAGCGCTGCGGCGCCCTGCTTGCCGACCCCCCCGATGAGCGCTGGGAGCCGATCTTTCTTCCGCCGTCGAAATGAATTCCTGTGGAGGGACGCGGAACACGTTGCGAAATTGCGGCATTTCGCTCGGCAATCCAGCGATGCGCTGGAGATCGGCATTCGGGCCCCCGCGTACACCTGCAAGTTGGAATGACATCGATGTACGCTTCTGGCATGGCGCGAACCCTCCGCTCTTTCGCGACTTACAGAATCAGCAAAATCGATTCGTTGGAATCCCAAGTGGGTCAAAATGCCGGCCGTTGGTATAGTCCTCGGATTAGCCATCGGATTCGTTTGCGGCGGACGGTGCAAGAGCGGGTGATTCTCGGGATTTGTATCCGACCCCGGCGAAGTAACGGCCGCTCTCCACGCGTACGTGAGGTCACTCGCGACCGACAGCACGCGATCGGCGACCGCCCTCTGTCGACGCTATTTGCCTTTGCGTATCGCGGCGATGCAGCCCTTCGACAATTGCGCCGCATGCGCGTGCATGCAGGCATGGCGCTTGGCTGCGTCGTGGATCACCGAACTGCAAAGTCTCTGGGCGTCGCCCGTGCAGGCGGCGCGCACGGCGGCGGTGGCGGCGGGGGCGGGCTGGATGGCGGCGAGGCTGAGTGCGAAAACGACCAAGGCGGCGGCGAACGGCTGGTTGCGGATCATCGGCTTCCCCCGGATTTGGCCCGTCGGTGGGCACCCAGTGTAACGCCAATGCGCCAAGGTTGCCAACGCTCTTGCCGGCGGCGTGATGGCTCGATGTGAGGCTGTGCGTGATCAGCACCGCGTTGCGTCCGTCGGCCGCGAGCGCGCCGTACGTCTCATAGGCGATCGTGACCTCGGGAAGCGTGGTGCCGCTGTCGAGCTTTAAATTTCGTAGGGTAAAGAGCTTGCTCTCGACGGCGTCGAGGGACGAGGCGTTGGCGGGAACACAGGTCAAGATCGCGGCGACCATCGCGGCTATCAATCTCATCGGCGGTCCTTCGGTGGATGGGCTCCGCAGATCAACGCGATGTGCGACCGAGTCGAGAGCCTGGGCGCAGCGCAGCTGGATAAGTCGTCCAGGCATCGGCGTTGCGTAAACGAATGTCCGCTATCCCCCCATCAGAGACGTTCGCGGCAACCGCCGACAGGGGCTCAGCGACCGGCAGGTCATTCACCAAGGACTAAACCGCTCTCGCGGTAGACGCCCCAGCGGAGCGCGCGCGAGGTGGATTGGATGTCGGGACAAGCAGGATGGCTCGTCCTGTCTCAAGATCATGGGGTTCCGAAACCTCATGTGAGACAGGAGTTATCGCCATGACCGACAAGCCCATCAGCCCGTTGCGCCAGCGCATGATCGATGACATGACGGCGCGCCGTTTCAATGAGCACACCCAGAGGGACTACGTTCGGAATGTGAGAATGTTTGCGGCCTTCCTCGGCCGGTCGCCAGATACGGCGACGAAGGAGGACCTTCGCCGCTTTCAACTGCATATGGCGAAGCAGCAGATGAGCGCAGGGTCCATCAACGCCGCCATCGCCGCGTTGCGCTTCTTTTTCACCGTGACGCTCGAACGGCCCGACCTCGTTCTTCCTCTGACGACCGTGAACAAGCCGCGCCGAGCGCCGGTCGTGCTGAGCCAGGAGGAGGTGGCGCGTCTGCTCGAAGCCGCGCCCGGCCTGAAGTACAAAGCCGCGCTCAGCGTCGCCTACGGCGCGGGCCTGCGC
>JBAQGU010000300.1:0-11235 GCA_049287975.1 Roseiarcus sp. | reverse complement strand
CGCCGTGCTCGATCTCGTTGAGCACGCCGATGCAGCGCAAGAGATGCTCGTCGACCGTGTAATGATGATACATCGAGAACTGCATCATTCCGACGACGCGGCCGAAATCCGGAATGAAGCGGCCGAGCACGCCCGCTTCGTTCATTCGTCGGAGCGCCGTCTCGGGCGAGCGGTGCGAGGTTAGGATTTCCAGGAAGAGCCGGTTGGCTTCGGGATCGGCGCGCAGCCCAGCGTCGATACGCTTCAATGATTGGGTGACGAGACGCGATGCGTCGGGATGGATGTCCAGGTTGGATCGGTCCGCGACCCAATAAAGTCGGATCAGATTGACGGGGTCGCGCTCGAACGCATCGCTTCCGATCGCGCTGACGCGATCGTTGTCGATTCGAAAATCCTTGGCGTCCGCCACGGCGCGCGGCCTGCGGCGTAAGCGGCGGAGGAGGCGATTGAGCCCTTGCGTCGGCTTGGCCTGGCGCTCCTCCATCGCCGCGCAGACGATCGCGGTCAGGTCGCCGACATCTTTAGCCACCAGGAAATAGTGTTTCATGAAGCGTTCGACGTCATTCTGCCCGGCGCGCGTGGCGTAGCCCAGCCGTTCAGCGATCGGCCGCTGCAGGTCGAAGCTGAGGCGCTCCTCCGCGCGACCCGTAAGAAAATGCAGGTGGCAGCGCACCGACCACAGGAATTCCTCGCAGCGGCGAAACAGCGCGTATTCCCGCGGCGAAAACAGGCCGGCGCCGATGAGTTCGTGAGGATCCCGGACGCGATAGACATATTTGGCGATCCAGAACAGCGTATTGAGATCGCGCAGGCCGCCCTTTCCCTCCTTGACGTTGGGCTCCACGAGATAGCGCGATGCGCCGGCGCGCTTGACTCGCGCCTCGCGCTCCGCGAGCTTGGCGGCGACGAATTCGAACGCCGTCTTGGCGACGATCTCCTTGTCGAAGCGGGCGAGAAGCCGCTCGAACAGCGGCTGGTCGCCGCTCAGGAACCGAGCCTCGAGAATGGAGGTGCGAATAGTCATGTCCGCGCGCGCCTGCTTCAAGCACTCGTCGAGCGATCGCGTGGAGTGGCCGACCTTTTGCTTGAGGTCCCAAAGCACGTAGAGCATCGTCTCGATGATTTTCTTGTTTCCCGGGTCGGGCGCCTCTGGCAACAAGAACAGCAGGTCGATGTCCGAGCCGGGGGCGAGCAGGCCGCGTCCGTACCCTCCGACGGCTATGATGGTCAGCCGCGCCGATGCCTCGATGCCCGGGTGAACGAACCGCCTCGCCATATCGTGCAGCGCGCGAATGAGCTGATCCTCGAGATCGCTCAGCCGTTCGACGCAACTACGTCCGCTCCCGCCCTCCTCGAGCGTCTGTCGCGCCTCGGCGCGACCCTCATCGAGCACGGTGCGGAAGAGATCGACGGCGGCGAGGCGAAACGCCGGGTCGTCGCCCTGCGTCTCGCGCCTGATGGTTTCGAGCCGTTCCTGGAGCCAGACTTGATCCATGCCGCCGCGTGATGCGGCGTGGCGAGGCCGGCGACGACGTTCTGCCAGGGCTGCCTTCGTGTCCATCGAGCGCCTTACGCAGTTCGGTCGGGCGAGGATGCGCCGAACGTGCGTCGCTTGGCCTCGATGACATCCCAGATCGCGGCGGCGAGATTCGCTCCGCCCAAGCGCTGGATTGCGCGCAATCCCGTGGGCGAGGTCACATTGATCTCTGTCAGGAAGCCGTCGATCACGTCGATGCCGGCGAAGACGAGGCCGCGGCGCTTCAACTCGGGACCTATGCGAGCGCAGATTTCGCGCTCGCGCGAAGTGAGCCCGGTTTCGCGCGCGGCCCCACCCCGTACCATGTTGGAGCGAAGGTCATCGACGGCGGGCACACGATTGACGGCGCCGAGCGGCTCGCCGTCGACCAGGACGATGCGCTTGTCGCCTTGGGCAACCGCGGGCATGAACTTCTGGATGACCCACGGCTCGCGGAACGTGACCGAGAACAGATCGAAAAACGAGCCGAAATTGGCGTCTCGCTCGTCTATCTTGAACACCGCTGCGCCCCCATGGCCATGGAGCGGCTTGAACACGACCGCACCGTGTCGATGGCGGAACGCTTCGATCTCCGCGCGGTCGCGAGTAATGAGGGTCGGCGGCATCAGCTCCGGAAAGTCCATGACGAACAGCTTCTCTGGCGCGTCACGCACGGAGCGGGGATCGTTGACGACCAGCACATGCGGCTGGATGCGCTCCAACAGATACGTCGTCGTGATGTAGGCGAGGTCGAACGGCGGATCCTGGCGAAGCAGGACGACGTCGACTCCCGCGAGGTCGATCCGGCGGACATCGCCAAGCCGGGCGTGATCGCCCTCTTCGTCCTTTACCTGCAGCGGCTGGACTGTCGCGACCAGCGACGAACCGTCGAGGGTCAATCTGTCGGGCGTATAATAGAGCAATTCGTGCCCGCGCGCCTGCGCCTCCAAAAGCAGCGCGAGTGTCGAGTCCCCCGCGACGCGAATGCGCTCGATGGGGTCCATCTGGACGGCGACGGTCAACGACATTGGCGGGACTCGGTTACGATCGGTCGAGATTGAGCGTATACGCCTCGAGCGTGTGACGGGGAAGCCGACCGGGGGCGACGAAGACGGCATCGCCCCGCAGCGTGGCGCCGACCGCCCACGGATTGCGCGTCAGCCAGATTCGCGCCGCCCACGAGAGCCGACGGCGTTTGATTTCATGGATGGCGCTGGCCGCCTCGTCGAGGTCGCCACGCGCCTTGACCTCGACGAAGGCGATGGTCTGGCCGCGCTGCACGATGAGATCGATCTCGCCGCCCTTGACGACGAATCGGCGCGCCAGGACTCGATATCCCTTCGCGAACAGCCAGGCGGCCGCTATCCACTCCGCTCGCAGCCCGAAAACGTGAGCCCGCCGTCGCGCCCGAGAATCTTTCAACGGCGCTCGCCCGCCAGTTGCAAGGTCCGCCCATAAACCTCGCGGCGCGGCAGCCCCGTCCGTGCGGCGACCGCCGCCGCCGCGTCCTTGACCGAAAGGGCCTCGAGCGCCGTCAGAATTTCGCGATCGAGCGCGTCCGCCTCGAGGATCGGGGCGGCTGACGGCGGCCCGACGACGATCACGATTTCTCCCTTCGGCGGCGCGGCGGCGGCGTATTCCGCGGCGAGCCCGGCGAGGTCGCCGCGGCGAGTTTCCTCGAAGACCTTGGTGAGTTCGCGCGCCACCGCCGCCGGTCGCGGACCCAGTTCCGTCGCCAGATCCGACAGGCTCTCGGCCAGACGCGAAGGCGCCTCGTAGAATATGAGCGTCGCGGGAATCCGCGCGAGCGCGTTGGCGCGTTCGCGCCGCGCGGCGCTTCTGTGCGGGAGAAAACCCTCGAAGAAAAAGCGATCGGTCGGCAGACCCGAGAGGGTCAGCGCCGTCAGAACGGCGGAAGGGCCCGGCAGGCTGAATACGAAAATCCCCGCCGCCACGGCTTCTGCGACGAGTTTGTAGCCCGGATCCGAGATCAGCGGCGTTCCGGCGTCCGAGATCAGCGCGAGGGCTTGTCCTTCGGACAGCCGCTCCAGAATTCGCGGTCGGGACTGGGCGGCGTTGTGTTCGTGATAGGCGATCAGCGGCGTCGCGATTTCGTAGCGGTTCGTGAGCCGGCTCGAAATGCGTGTGTCTTCGGCGAGGATGGCGTCCGCGGCGGCGAGCGTCGCGAGCGCGCGCAACGTGACGTCGCCGAGGTTGCCGATCGGCGTCGCAACAATGTGGAGGCCCGGCTCGATCGGATCCGCGACCGCCCGAGTCCCGAGCGCGGTGAAGAATCGTTGTCCCGCCGCTCGGACTGGGCGTATCGAAGGAGCCGAACCCCGCGTCGCCATGCCGTTACATTCCTCCACGGCGTCGCCGAGCCGCGCGACGCCCTCGCGGCATTCGCATTTTCCTTAGCATTTGGGAACGAAAATGCCACAATTTCTCGCGATTGTGGGTGGCTTCGCCGCATGGCGGGCCAATGTCGACGAATGAGCATGAGGATGAGCATGGCCGTGATTCGTCGGCGCCCTGTCGTTTGGGGGAGGATTCATGGTCGGTGAAACCTCGTTGAAGTTTTCTTGCCGCGGCGTTGCGCGAATGGCTCGGCTCGTGGCCGCGGCCGGCTTTGCGCTGACGCTCGCCGCGTGCAATTTGACGAGCGTCCCATTTAGCAACGACAACCCTCCGCCCCCGGCCTCCGCCCCGGTTCCGCACGTTCAATCCCAACCGCTCGGCGCCGGCGGCGGCACGGTCGGCGAGACCGTGGGGACAGGGCCGGTTCGCGTCGGCGCGATCCTTCCCCTGACCCAGAACGGCGATCCGAGCGTGATCGGGCAGTCGCTGCGCAACGCGGCCCAACTGGCGGTCGAGGAATCCGGAGCGAGCGACATCACCTTGATGATCGTCGACGACCACTCGACGCCCGACGGCGCCGCTCAGGCGGCACAGCAGGTTGTGGGCGCCGGCGCCGAAATCATCGTCGGGCCGCTGTTCGCGGCCGATGTCGTGCAAGCGGCGCGGGCGGCCAAGTCCGCCAATCGGCCGATGATCGCGTTTTCGACCGACACGACCGTCGCCTCTCGCGGCGTCTACCTGCTTTCGTTCCTGATCGAATCGTATGTGGATAGAATAGTCGATTACGCGGCGACGCACGGCAAGAAATCGTTCGCGGTGCTGGCCCCTGAGAGCGACTATGGCAATGTCGCGGTGTCCGAATTCCAAGCCGCGGCCGGCAGGCTCAACGCGCGCGTCGTGACGATCGCGCGCTACCCGGCGGGACAGCCCGCCACCGGCGTGCAGCAGATCGCCGAGGCCGCCGATAACATCGATGCGCTCTTCATTCCCGAACAGGCTGAGGGAATGCCGGCGGTGAGCGCGGCTCTCGCCTCCAGCGGCCTCAAGGCTCAGATCCTCGGCACCGGTGTCTGGAACGATCCTCGCGTCTTGAAGTTGCCGGCGGTGCAGGGCGCATGGTTCGCCGCGCCTGAAAACCCCGGCTTCGTTGCTTTCTCTCAGCGCTACAAGGCCAAATTCAATAGCAGTCCCACGAGATTGGCGACGCTGTCGTATGACGCGGTTTCGCTCGTGGCGGCTTTGTCGCGAACGCAAGGCCCGCAGCGTTTCAGCGAGGCGGTGTTGACCAACGCCTCGGGGTTCAACGGCGCCGACGGCGTATTCCGTTTCCACGCCGAAGGACGCAATGATCGCGGCCTCGCCGTCATGGAGATCGACAATGGCGATGCGACGGTGGTCAGCCCGGCGCCGCATAGTTTCGCCGGAGGGTGAGGCTGGCGAGGCGCCGCTTCGCGCCTTCGTTCACGTCGGCCGTGGCCGATCCCGGATCGAGCCGCGCGTTGTCACCGTAATACTGCTGCGATCGCGGTTACCGCCAGGTCCAGGTCATCATGGCCACGAGCGGAGCGTCAGGGGTGACTATCCTCGGGTTCGGCATGTTCGGTGAGTTCGGCGGCGCCGTCCACGGTTCGATGCACACGGCCTCATCTTCCTTGTCATAGAAGACCCAGTCCTCACAGTCGGAGCTGATGGTGAGTTCGAGCTCGCCCGGCCAGCGCACGACCGGGTCTGCGCGCAAATCGCGGAAGCAGTAATCCCAAGGCCGCGGCGCCGGTTTGGTCAACTCGCCGCTGGGCAGGCCGGCGGCGTCGTTGCCCCACATCAACCCCGGCTCCACGTCGAGTTCGAGTTCGGCGGATGCCGACGTCGCGGCCAGGCGGCGGACAAACCAGGGATGCCAGCCGACCGCCGCCGGCATCTCCGTGCGCGCATGCACCTCGATGCTGAACGTCGCGCGACGCGCGCTGAGTTCGGTGCGCTGGACCACCCGGCACGGCCAAGGCCAGGGGTCGCCGAGTTCGATGCTCAGTTCACCGTCGCCGGTGACCTGCCAGGGCCGATCGGTGACCAGCCCGTGCAAGGCGTGCGGCCCGCTGTTGGCGGTGAACCGGTATTGGGCCCCGCCGTAGTTCAGGCGCGCGTCGCGCAGCCGGCCGACCCACGGCGCCATCACGAAGCTGCCCGAATGGAACACGTCCTCGCCGTGCGCCGCCAGCAGTTCGTGATCGCCGACGCGGAAGGAAGTGAGCCGGCCGCCGTCGGCCGGATCGAAGATCGCGGCGCAGCCCTCGGCGGTCAGCTGCATGGTCGCGGTCATTGCGAAGTCCACCCTCCGTCGACGACGAGCACCGTCCCGGTGACCATCCGGCCGGCATCCGAGGCGAGGTAGATGATCGCGCCGGCGACGTCGTCGGTCAGCGCGAACTGGCCGAGCGGGATCTTGCCCAGCACGGAGGCCCGCATCGCCGGCTCGTCCAGGATCGGCGCCGTCCCCGGCGTGTAGATGAAAGTCGGCGCAATCGCGTTGATCGTGATCGCGTGCTTTGCCCATTCGAGCGCGAGCGTCTTGGTCATCATGTTGAGGCCGCCCTTGCTGGTGCAATATACGGCGGCGTCGGGCAGACCGACGAGTCCACCCTGCGAGCTGATGTTGACGATGCGGCCGCCCCGGCCGGCCGCGGCCATCGTGCGCGCGACGGCCTGGCTCATGAAGAATACGCCGCGCAGGTTCACCGCCATCATCTCGTCCCAGTCGGCTTCGGTGACATCGAAGGCGGCGCGGGCGAAGCCGAGGCCGGCGTTGTTGACGAGCACGTCGATGGCGCCGTGTGCCGCAACGATGGCCGAGACGGCTTCGGTAATCGAGGCGACGTCGCGCACGTCCAACCGTTGGGGGTGTACGGTCATACCGCGCGACTGCGCCTCGGAGGCGAACTCCGCAAGGTCGGCGTCCGTGCGTACAGTCGGCACGACAACCGCACCGGTCTCCGCGAGCAAGACGGTCAGCTCGCGCCCGATTCCCTTCGACGCGCCAGTGACGACGACGACGCGCCCGCTGAGATCGAAGCGCCGCGTGGCGTGGTTGTTGCTGCTCGACAAAGGATTACCCCTTCCTGGAAGGTCGCCATAGCACAACAGCGACCGTACCGCGTGCGCCGATCAGCCCTGCGCGACGAGTTGGGTCACTCGCTCGAGGTCGGCATTGGCGCTCGAGAACTTGCCCATGACCCGGCCGCGGGCGAGCACGACGACTTCGTCGGCTACCGACAACGCCTGTTGCAGATTGTGCATGATCAACATGACGGCTTGGCCGGAGTCTCGCGCGCGCCGGACCTGATCGAGCACTTGCTGGGTCTGGCGGACGGCGAGCGCAGCAGTCGGCTCGTCGAGGATCAGGCAACGCGAGCCGTAGACGATGGCTCGCGCGATCGCGACGGCCTGCTTCTGGCCGCCGGACAACGTCGCCGCCGGGTCGCTCAGCCGCCGCCGCAGATCGACGCCGAGCGTGGCCAGGGCATCTTTGGCGATCCGATCGGCCGCCTTCGCGTCGTAGATGCGCAGCGGTCCGAAGCGCTCGAGCGGTTCGTTGCCGAGCACCATGTTGCGGGAGATCGACATCAGGTCGCAGACGGCGAGGTCCTGAAACACCGTCGAGATGCCAGCCGCGCGTGCATCGTGCGCGTTGTGCAGCCTGATCTGGCGCCCGTCGACCTCGACCGAACCCGACGTGGGTTGGTATACGCCCGAGAGCACCTTGATCAGCGTGCTCTTGCCGGCGCCGTTGTCGCCGAGCAGAGCCAGCACCTTGCCGGCGTGGGCCTCGATCGAAATTTCGCGCAGCGCCGTCACCGATTGGAATGTCATCGTGACGTCGCGTAGCGCGACGACGGGCGCGCTTACGCCGGCGCCTCGTCGATCGCGTCGGCTTGTCTCGGCGCCGTCGAGTGGGGCGACTCGCCCTGACAGTCCGACCTCATCGGCGACGATGATCGGTTGTTCGAGCGCGGGCCGATCCGGAGTCATCACGAAGCGATCGATCACCATGCGGTTGATCAGGACCGCGACGAGCACCACGACGCCGAGGAAGATGTTGACCCAATAGCCTTGCAGGCCAACCAGCAACAGGCCGTCGTTCACCATGGCGTACATGAACGCGCCCAGCACCGTGCCGAGCACACTGCCGTGACCGCCGGTCAGCAAAGTGCCGCCGATCACCGCCATCGCGATGGCGATCAGTTCCCAGCCGACGCCGCGGTTGGCGTCGATCGAGAAGTATTGCACGGCTACCACGACCCCGGCGATACCGGACGTGAGGCCCGACAAGGCGAACAGCGTCACCGTGGTGCGGGCGACCGGCACGCCGAGATTCTTGGCCGCGGTGGGGTTCTGCCCGATTGCGAAGGCCCAGTTGCCCATGCGGGTGCGCAGCAGGAACAGCGTCGCCAGCAGCGCGACCACGAGGAACCACAGCAGCGACATGCGGTAGCCGAACAGATGCTTGCCGGCGATCGTCTGCGCGTAGTCGGCGGGAAACTTGACTACGACTGGAAAGCCGCTCGTCTCCATCGTGAGGAGACCACGATAAACCAGCGAGGTCGCCAAGGTGATGATGAACGACGGCAGGCCGGTGCGAACCTGAAGGATGCCGTTGATGGCCCCGAGCAAGGCGCCGAAGGCGAGAGCGCATAGGATAGTCGCGATCGGCGGCAGGCCGAGCACGTTGCCGAAGTAGTACATCGCCCACCCGGTCAGGCCGACGATCGTGCCAACCGAGAGGTCGAAGTGGCCGCCAATCATGAGCACGGTGACGCCCACGGCGACGATGCCGTATTGCGCAGCTAGACTGGCGACGTTGATGCCGTTGTCCTGGCTGAGGAACAGATCGGGTCGCAGGATCGAGAACACCGCGAACGCGGCGACCAGACCGCCGAGCGAGGCGAGTTCGGGTCGTTGCAACGGTCGGCGAAGCAGGCCGACGACCCGGCGGACCGCGCCGCGCGAGGCGGCGGACCCCTCCGGGACGGAGGCGCCTGCCAACGTTATCGAACTCCGGCGGCGGCCAGTCCGGCGACCGCGTCGGCATTGGTCTTATCGACGATCTGCGGACCGGTCAGGAAGTAGTTCGACTGGATCAGGCCGTACCGGATGTAGTGGACGAGTTCGAGCACCGAGATGTAGCCGCGCCACCATCCTTGCTGGTCCATCGTGAGGTCGAGATCCCCGGCCTGGATCATGGCGACGATGTCGGGGCTGACATCGAAGCCGCCGGTTTGCAGCGGTCGTCCGACGGCCTTCTTGGCGGCGACGATGCCTGCCGTGGCAGGCTGCCCGGTCGCGACGACCGCGTCCACATCGGGGTGCGAGCGCAGGTAGGCCTCGACGATCGATGCGGTCTTGCCCGGATCGGGGTCGCCGGCAACGTGATCGTACTTGGCGCCCTTGGCCTTGGCGACCTGCTGCATGCCCGCGCAGCGCTCGGTCTGGGTGCCGTCGCCGACTTCCTCCTGGACACAGATCATCGACTTCGCGCCCTTGCCGACGAAACGGTCGGCCGCCATTTGGCCGGCGGCGTACTCGTCGGCGCCGACGCGCGAGACGTAGACGTCATTGGGGTCGCGCAGCGGCTTGTCCTTGACGCTGGGCGCCGGGTTGAAGGCCACCGCGATGCCCTTGCCCTTCGCCTCATTCGCCACCGCGTCGAGATCGCCGATACCGAGGATCAGGATGCCGTCAGGCTTGGCCGCGATGGTCTCCTCGATCTTCTCGGTATACGATGCGAGGTCGACGCTGGCCGGGTAGACGTATTTCACATCGACCCCGAGATCCCGCCCCGCCTGTTGCGCGCCGTTGTTCAGCACGCGGAAAAATCCAGAGCTCGGGTCGGCGAGCCCCTCGACGTAGATCGTCAGGTGCTTGCCCTTCGTCAGGTCGCCTGGGTAGTTCGGGGACGCGGCGCCGATACCCGAGGAGGACGATGTCACCACCATCGCCAACGATAGCGCTACCACGAGCGTTGACTTCATCTTCATGCACGGGGCCTTCCGGCGAGTGGGGAGGTGCAGTCCAAACGGGTTGGTGGGGGGAGGTAGGACTCGAACCTACGAAGGCGAAGCCAACGGATTCCCCCGTCCTATCTCAAGCATTGATGTTACTTACGTTTTTGCTTTCATGTCGCGTCTGTGTCGCGTCAGAAATCACACTACGACTCCGCTGGCCGCCGGTCAATGTCGCGAGTTCACGCCAACAGCGAGCGCTCTGCGGCCGCCGGCTCGGCGGAATCGTCGCCGCACGGGAACAGATGGCCATAGACGTCCATCGTCATCATGATCGAGGAATGGCCAAGCCGTTCTTGCACTACATTGGGCGGAAGTTCATCTTTATCGATGAATCCGGAGGATGCCGGGTTGCTGCCATGCTTTCGTTCGACTTTCGTTTCCGCGCGATGGTTGTTGAGAATGAATAAACTATAGCAATCTGCTTAAGAACAAACACAGAGTCGTTCTCCTCATTTTTCGTAGAGTCTATGCTGAAATTTGACAATGGATTACGAGATCGAGCATACGTAGGCAGTTGGCGACTGATCTTCGTCGGCACTGCGGTCGGGGGCGACAAAACACGTAAAATTCGTCGATTCAGCGCGCGATAGGTTAGTTCAGCTTGCAGACATGTGCGCTGGCGCCATTGCGCGCTCATACAAGAGAGCCTCTTGCAAAATTCAGTGAGCGCGGTGAATTTGTGCGATCTCCGTAGGGCGGGCTGCCTGGGGCTCAGGTCAGCGCCGGCCTGAATTTCGTGACGCGGAGTATTTGATCGACCGTGAGCGCGACCAGGCCGAACGCGAGGTGGCATTTGACCTTGATGGCGCCGCGCACACGGCCGAACCTCGCGCCGAATTCGTCCTTCAACCGGGCGTTGATTCGTTCGGCCATGGTTCGAAAATCAAAAATTACGTCGTCGGGGTCGGGCATGCGGATGAGTTTCATGCGCTCGACTTCCTGGGCCCAGTCGGCCTTGGCTTCATGCTGGGCGCGGAAGTTGCGATCGATGATCGGCCTATGGCCGAGCGCCTGTCCGTGGTCGTGAATGGCGGCGGCGTCGTAGGCCGCATCCATGAGATCATAGAGATAGGCGATGCAGGCGCTGGTCATGGTCATCAGGGGAATGGCGACCCGACTGTCGTGGACGGAAGCCGAGGTCAGCACGCATGAGACCGGGATTTGGCCGCAGGCGACCCGAGATCCTCGCCGGCCTCGACTCGCTGACCGAGACCGAGGTCGAACAGGACGGGAAGCGTTTCGTCCTGCGCTCGCCGCCCCGCCCCGCCGCGAGCTTGGCGCTGCGCGCCGCCGGCGTCGCCCTGC
>JBAQGU010000299.1:0-5376 GCA_049287975.1 Roseiarcus sp. | reverse complement strand
GCAAAGCCCTGGCGCCCGGCGGTTGCGTCAACTCGCGCAATCGCTGGCGATAGGCGGCGCGCCGCGAATGGAGCAACTGCGCTTTTTTGCCGGACGATCCCCGCTTCTGCTGGGGTTGCTGTGCGCGCGCGTCGCCGGACCGAACGGCTCGAGCTTCCTCGTCGCCGCCGCCCCGCCGAGCGCGCCCGTCGAGGCTCCGCGATCCGGGTTTGAAGTAGAGGGGGAATCGCTCGCGGACGATACTGCCGCGTCGTCCCTGGCGCCTCCATCGCTCGACGGTCCGGTTCGCTTCCTTTGGAATCTGAGCCCGGAAGGACGATTTGGGCCAGCCGATCCGGTGCTTGCCGCGCGACTGGAGTGGAACGCGCCGCTAGCCGGCGAATCGGCCGAGGCGCTGTGCGCGCGGCTGGGCATCGATCGCGGCGGCGCTTTCATCCAGGCGCTCGACGCGCGGCGAACTTTCTCCGCGCTGCGGCTCGATTGGCCCGAACCGGGTCTGGCGCAGGCGCGGGTCGCCTTGATGTCCGGCGCTCCGCAATTCGACCGCGAACGGAAGTTCGCCGGTTTCCGCGGGTTTGGAGTTTTCACGGGCGAGAGCGCGCCGATCGACGCGCGCCCCTCGAGGAGCTCCGCGCCAGCGGCGCAATCCCGAGAGCCGCCGCCGCCCCCAATCGAGACCACTGAGATGGAAGCACTCGGGAGTTCGCGACCCTCGATTCCGGCGGCAGTCGAGACTGCCGTAGCGGCTTCGACTTCACCTAGCGAGCCGAGCCCTGTCGTTACGCCGCCGGCGGACGAAACTGGGATCGCGCCCGCGACGCCGTCGAAGGTCGGTCGAGAAGGCGGAGCGGAAATTTTCGTCTTGCGGCCGACTGCGTCGATTCCGACAGGGGGGCTCAACGTCGTGCCCCTCCGTCCCGCCGCCGCGAGCGCGTCGACGCCCCCGCCGAGCGCGCCAGAAGCACCAGGGGGCGGAGAGGAGGATATCGTGGAACTGTCCTCGCAGGAACGCGATGCGTTCCGTGAAATCGCGCGCGCGCTCGGCGCGCGAATGCGGGCGCCGCGTACCGACGAGGGCGCCGCGGAATCGGAAGACCCGCCGGTGGAACCGGTCGCGTCCGCGCTAGACGCCGCAGAAATCGCGCCGAGGCCGGCGGAGCCGATCGGCGACGGCTCGCCGGCCAGCTCCCATCAGGCGGAAGAGATCCTCAATCGCGACGTGGCGAGTTTGGTCGATATCTTGCCCATCTGCGCGCTCGTCTTGCGGGGAGGCGAGGTGACTTTTCTCAACCGAACGCTGCTCGATCTCGTCGGCTTCGCGGATATCGGGGAATTTCGCGCCGCCGGCGGGCTCGAGCTGATTTTCAGGAACGGCGACCCAGCGATGCTCGCGCGCGCCGGTGAGAGCGCCGAGATACCGATGATGGCGGCGGGCGGCGAGTTGATCGTCGTTGACGCTCTGACGAGCCCGATTTCCTGGGGCGGCGCTCCGGCGACGCTCTTCGCGTTGCGACGCTCGCGAGAAGCCGAAAATCAAGCGCGCCGGCGCGCTCTGGAAGACGACGCCCAGCTGAGTTCCGCGCGGGCGCGTAATTTCGCGACGGCGCTCGACTCGGCGGCCGACGGCATGGTTCGTCTTGACGCCGCGGGACGAATTCTGGCGATGAGCGCGCGGGCTAAAAGCCTGTTCGGTTACGACCAGGAGGAGGCGGTGGGGAAGAACTTCACCGCGTTGCTCGCGCCGTCCAGCCATGCGGCGGCAATCGCCCTCTTCGAGGCCGCGCGCGAGGGGGGATCGGCGAATGGGGCGGAAGTCGTCGCGCGCGCTGCCGGCGGCGCGCCGATTTTCGTGCGGCTGTATTTTGGCCGGCTCGCCGCCTACCCGGCGCCCGAGTATTGCGTGGTCATACGCGATCTTTCGGAAATGAAGGCGGCCGAGCGCGAGGGAAGGGAGGCGCGCGAGAAGGCCGAAACGGCGAGCGCGCTCAAGACCGATTTTCTGGCTCGGGTCAGCCATGAAATTCGCACGCCTCTGCAGGCGATTCTCGGCTTCGCCGAGGTGATCATGGAAGAAAGGTTCGGACCGATCGGCAACGATCGATACAAGGACTACGTCAAGGACATTCACGTTTCGGGCCAGCATGTGATGAGCCTGGCCAACGACCTGCTCGATCTGGCGAAGATCGAGGCGGGACGGATGGAGTTCGCTTTCTCTCCGGTCGACGCCAACCGCATCATTCGCGAATGCGTTGCGCTCATGCAGCCGCAGGCGGCGCGCGAACGGATCATAATGCGCCTCTCGCTGTTCGACAAATTGCCGAACGTCATGGCAGACGAGCGCGCGCTGCGTCAGATCATGCTGAACCTGATGTCGAACGCGGTGAAGTTCAACGAGCCGGGCGGCCAGGTCATCGTCTCCACCGCGCTCGACGAATCCGGTCATCCCGTCATCCGGGTGCGCGATACGGGCCTGGGCATGAACGAGACCGAATTGAGCGTTGCGCTGGAGCCGTTTCGGCAGATCCCAGGCGGTCGCCGAGACGACGGCGCCGGATTGGGGCTGCCTCTCACCAAGGCGCTCGTGGAGGCCAATCACGCCGATTTCTCGATCAAGAGCCGGAAAGAACACGGAACATTGGTCGAGGTGGCTTTTCCGAGCATACGTGCGGCGCAATAGGCGATGCTGGCGAAAGATCAGCATAGTCCTCGGTAGGATTGCGAGATTCGCATCGCAATAGTGGCGAACGCGAGCACCAGAATATCCCGGCCCGCCATGATTTGCCTGCTTGGCTGCGCTTTCGACGACTGGCCGCTTGCGCCCCACTTCGTCTTGTCCGCACGGCTGGATTCCCGCCTTCGCGGGAATGACACGCGTTGGCTTGGTCATCCGAATTGCTCTGTTGTCGGGAAAGAGGCATTTGATCTCGTATGGCGACGCTCCACGGCAAGTGCTACTGTCACGCCCGGCGGAGCCACGTCTATGGCTTCGTCTTGGAGTAGGTCGTCGCATATGAGCCATGATGTCGTCTTCCTTTTCGACGTCGACAACACTCTGCTCGACAATGATCGGTTTCAGAACGAACTTCGCGCGCACTTGAGCGCCGCCTACGGCGATGAGGCGCGCGACCGATATTGGGGGCATTTCGAGGAATTGTGGGGCGAACTCGGCTACGCCGACTATCTCGGAGCCGTAGAGCGCTACAGACTCGACGCTCCGCATGACAGAGCGGCATTGCGCCTGGGAGGATGGATTCTGGACTACCCATTCACCGATCTTCTCTATCCCGGCGCGTTCGAGGCCGTTCGACATGTGGGCCAATTCGGGCGCACGGTCGTTCTCTCTGATGGAGACGCGGTCTTTCAGCCGCGAAAGGTCGATCGTTCGGGGCTCTGGAAGGAGTTCGACGACAACGTCTTGATTTACGTTCACAAACAAAAGGAGCTGGCGGCGATCGAAAGCGCCTATCCGGCAAGACGTTACGTGCTGATCGACGACAAAATCGCCATTCTCGACGCGGTCAAGCAAGGATGGGGCGAGAGGGTAACGACCGTATTTCCGAAGCAGGGACACTATGCCTTCGACCCTGCGCTACTTGCGGCGCATCCCCCGGCCGATGTGACGATTGGGCGCATCGCCGATCTGATGACCATCGATCTACCAAGATCGAAGCGTCCCTAGAAACCGGCGGCGGAAACACGGAACCTCAGCAGCGTCTCCGCGTTTCCTCCGACTGCGTCGTGCCCCGCGGGATACAATCACGTATTCTTGAAGCTCCAATTCAAAGTTGGGGATCGCATCTGCCTTTTTTTGCCTTGGCAGGCAATTATTTAGTGCCGGCATCTGACCAAGAGATGCCGAAGCCTATAGACAGGACTATGTGAAATGAGCGCAGACGGACGAAAACCCTGGACGCTGACGCGGCGACAAATCCTCGAAGGCGGCGCCGCCCTCGCGATTCTCGGCTATGTCCGGCCGGGCTTTGCCGCGGAAGTCAATCCTGTCGCGCCGCCGGTGCTGCCGAGCGATCCAGGGGTATCCAGCTGGCCGGTTAACATCACCATCAATGGCGTCGAACAGAGCCTCACGCTGGATACGCGCACGACTTTGCTCGACATGCTGCGGGAGCACCTCGGGTTTACCGGCCCCAAGAAGGGCTGCGACCACGGACAGTGCGGGGCCTGCACCGTGCTGGTTGGCGGCCGTCGCATAAATTCTTGTCTGACACTGGCAGTGCTCCATGAGGGCGACACGATAAGGACGATCGAAGGCCTCGCGGACGGCGAACAACTGCATCCGATGCAAGCCGCCTTCGTGCATCATGACGGATTCCAGTGCGGTTATTGCACGCCCGGTCAGATCTGCTCGGCCGTGGGCATGATTGCCGAATACAAGGCGGGCGCGCCTAGCCTGGTGACCGAGGATCTGACGAGCCATCCCGATCTCGGCGACGCCGAGATCCGCGAGCGAATGAGCGGCAATATCTGTAGATGCTCGGCCTATCCCAATATCGTCGCCGCCATCAAAGACGCCGCGGGAGCAACGTTATGAGAGCGTTCACCTTCGAGCGGCCTGATAGCGTCGCCGCCGCCGCCAACGCTGTCGCCACGAGGCCCGGCGCGAAGTTCATCGCGGGCGGCACCAACCTGCTCGATCTCATGAAGCTCGAGGTCGAGAAGCCGACCCACCTCGTGGACGTCAACCGGCTCCCGCTCGCGTCGATCTCGGAGGCGGCCGACGGCGGCCTGCGGATCGGCGCGCTGGTCCGCAACAGCGATCTGGCGGCGGATCCCCGGGTTCGAAAAGATTACGGCGTGCTGAGCCGCGCCTTGCTGTCGGGCGCCTCGGGTCAATTGCGCAACAAGGCCACCACGGCGGGCAACCTGCTGCAACGCACGCGCTGCTATTATTTCTACGACACGACGAAACCCTGCAACAAGCGAGATCCGGGGTCCGGGTGTTCGGCGCTGGAAGGCTTCAATCGCATTCATGCGATCGTGGGCGCGAGCCAAGACTGCATCGCTGTGCATCCCTCCGACATGGCGGTCGCGATGCGGGCGCTGGACGCGAGGGTGGAGACGATCCTGCCGGACGGCAAGGCGGAAGTGATTCCGATCGCCGAACTGCATCGCCTGCCCGGATCGACGCCGCAGATCGAGACTATTCTGCAGCCGGGACAGATCATTACCGCCGTGACGCTGCCTCCCCCTCCAAGAGGGGTGCAGATCTATCGCAAGGTCCGGGACCGCGCCTCCTACGCTTTCGCGATGGTTTCCGTCGCGGCGGTTGTCGACGCGGTCGGTGGCAAGATCCGATCGGCTCGAATCGCTCTCGGCGGGGTCGCCCCCAAGCCGTGGCGCGTCCCGGCGGCCGAAGAC
>JBAQGU010000298.1:0-7322 GCA_049287975.1 Roseiarcus sp. | reverse complement strand
GTCCTGAACATATCGCTTGCCCAAGCGCCAGGCGATCTCAGCCTTCGTCAACTCTGCGCCGAGATAGAAGGCGTGCGGACCGTCGGCGTCGACGCGCAGTTTAGGGAACAGCGAAAAGGCGTCACGCGCAAGATGGCGACCCGCGCTGTTGTAGACATGGATCCCGTCTTCGGCCGTCTCGATGCGGAAATTGAGATCTTTCACCTCGGCCGCGACGTCCGCGATTTCATCGGCCGAGTTGGGAAAAGGCCGGCGGTCGTGCAATTGCAGCAGCGCGGCGCTGTAATCCCTCGGCAGGCTCGAATCTTCGCGCGCGGCGAACAACATGCGCCGCGCCGCGTCGTGCTCCTCGATGGTGCGCCTCGTATGCGGGCTGACGTGCACGACGAGGACGTTGCGTATCCGCAGCTCCGAGCAGACGCCGAGCAGCGCGGCGGTGACGCCGCCCGAATCCGCGTCGGTCAACTCCGTCAGATTGCCGGTGCCCATCAAAATCTCGGCTTGCGGAAGCCGTCGGCGCAATTCGACATAGCGCGTCAGCGAGGCGGCGAAACCGAAGTGGATGGGATCTAGGATCGGATCGAGGATGCAGGCGATTCCGCGTCGCTCCGCGATTTCCGCGCAGCGCAGGAGCGAGTCGAGATCGCCGTGCGCGGACGGGATCAGCACCGGAATGGCGCTGCCTTCCCCCGCGATGTCGAGCGAATCCTGCTTCAGGCTCAGCAGGAAATCGGCGCCGGCCCGCGCGCCGCGCCTGAGTTCGTCCATTTCGGCGGAGTCGACGCTGACCCGCAGACCGACGCCCTTCACGGCGCGGACGCTGTCTTCGAGATGCGGAAACCGCTGGTCCGGCAGACAGCCGAGATCGATGACGTCGGCGCCGGAAGCGGCCATTCCGAGCGCGCGCGCAACGATCTCACCGACTGACAACTTCGAAGCGTCGACGATTTCGGCGAAGATGCGCATATCATGCCGCGAGAGATCGGCTGCACGTGCGCGTCCGCCGAGAAAAACCGGCAGATCCTTCAGTTCGTCGGGCCCGCGCTCGAAGCGCACTCCGAATTCGCTCGAAAGCTCGGTCAGATCCGCGCGGCAGCGACCGGGAACGACGACGCGCGACGCCTCGACGGGACGGGGCAGCCGGCGAGCGATGATCGCCTGGGTCATCAGCGCGGCGACCTTCACGCCGATATCGACGATCGCCCATTCAAAGTCGGGCCGTTGGATCTGAGCCAGCACTCGCTCCAGCCGCGGCCGCGCAAGATGGCCGGTCAAGAACAGGATGCGCTCGGTCATCGCGGGTCGGCTGTTGCATCGCCGGCCAGCTCCTGCCGCCGGCGCCCGATCGCTGCGACGAGTTGGTCGAGCGTTTCGGCGACGGTCGTCGCTTCGAACCCTTTGAGCAATTCCGTGTTGGCGAGGTCAATGCGGCGCGGGTACACCTTGACGAGGCCCTTGGGCGCTTCGGTCTCGAGCTCAGGCGCCGTGTCGCAAGCGAACACGACGGTCGGCACGCGACACTTGCCGGCCTGCGCGAAGACGTTGGTGGTCAGCGTGTCGGATATGCCGACGACGAATTTGGCGACGGTGTTCGATGTCGCCGGCGCGACGACCAGCGTGTGATATCCGCCGTAGTAGAATTGGCCGACTGGAGGCGAACTCGCCGTCGTGTCGCGGAACACTCGCGCGCTCGACGGCAGCGCCAACTCCTGCTTGTACATTCGCAGCACTTCGTTCGCGGCGCGGCTGACGAACAGATCGACATGTTCGAGGTCGCGGATCAGCCCCAGGCACTCCTTGAAGAAATGTCCGGAACCTGTCAGCGCCCATCCCCAACGCGGCGTTGTGACATCAGCCATCGCGGGACCACCTGTTTCATTCGCCAAGAACGCCGGCAAACCGCGGTTCGATCGGCGCGCCCAGCAGTTCGGACGCGCGCGCGTGATCCGCGGGGCCGACGAAGACCACCTCCGCGCTCGCGGCGTTCAGGTACTGCGCGAACAACGGATCGACGATTTGCCGCGCCGCGAGATCGGAAATCTTCGGGCGATCGCCAAACGGCGCGCCATGTTTCACCAGCATCACCCGTCTCGAGCCGACGCGTCGCGCTAGCCATGCGGCAAGGCTGTCGGACGTGACATCCCACGATGACGGGACGCAATCCGCCGCGTCGAGCGCCATTTTCGTCGCCATCCACACGGGCGTTCGGCCCGCACGCAGGCTCTTGCGAAGCTGCGGCAACGACGCGGCCGGGACGAGGGCGGGTTCCAGACTGCAAATCGCCGCGCCGAATTGCTCCATCGCCAGCAACGCCATCTGATGCGCCGCACGATCGTCGAATCCCATCGCGGCCTGCATCCTGCGAACCTGATCGGCGAACAAGCCGCCGCCAGGCACGACGATCGCGCGCCCGCAGCAACGCGCCAACATGGCCAGCCAATCGCGAAGGTGTGGTTCGAGCGCGTGGCTGCCACCGAGTTTGACGATTGTGAGCTCGTGGCGAAAGTTCACCATGCCGGGGTGTCACGAGGCGCGCTTCGGCTCGGACCAGGCGACCGGGCCGGGGAACAGGTGATGAACGCCGCTCGATTCCGCGACGCGTTCCCGCGTGATTTCGACGCCGACGCTGCCCGGCCTGATGTCCAGCTTTTCGACGCGCACGACGACGCGAGCGACGCGAGGATGAGCCAGCACGAGCGCCGCGACCCGCTCCGCGAGTTCTTCCACAAGTGTGATATGTCCCTCCGCGACAATCAAACCGATGCCGTCCGTAACGACGTCGTAGGACACCACGTCGCGCATGTCCGCGGGAACATGATCGAGCCGCCGGACGTCGATATCGACGTTGAAGCGCACGCGCTGCGACTTTTCACGTTCGTGTGCATAAGCGCCGATGCGGACGGTCAAAACAAAATCGCGTACAAAAATGCGGTCGGTCGCGCCGCTGCTCTTTCCCGGATCGCTCGCAAAACATTGCGCGGCGAGCAAGCGATAATCGGCGCGAGAGACGACTTTGGCGGCCGATGTCGATCCTTCGCTGCGCGGGATCAGCTCGCGGACCCGGCGCACCGCCTCGGCATCGATCCGGCCGCCGCGTCCATTCTCTCCGCAAAGAGCGCCTCGGAAGCCGAGGAAATCGGGCGAGAGCGGCAACAGGCGCGGGATATCGGGCAATTCGAGCGATCCCGCCAAGCCGGCGAGGAGCCCCCGGGCGTGAAAAGCCTCGATGAATCGCATCAGCGACGTCGGATCGAAAAGGTCCAACAGGCGTTTCTCGCGCTTCCGAGCGGTATCGATCATCGCGCCCGTAAATCCAGCCTCCTGCATCAGCGGGGCGAGCGCTGCGTCGGCGCCGAGGTCGGCGAACATCACCCCGATGATCTTCACTCGCAGCGCCAGCGACGCGAGGGCGCGGATGCAAGCCTCTCGCCTGGCGCCCGGAAACAGGCCGATCTTGACGTAGTCGACGCCGGTCGCGGCGAGCGCCCGAGCCGCCGCTACAATGATTTCGGGCTCCATCGGCAGATCGCCGGCAACTGCGCCGACCGGCGCCCTCCCAGCAATTTCGGCGACGATCTGCCGCACCGATTCCGGCGCGAGCGCCCCGAGCGCGCCGACCCTCGGGTCCTTCGCATCGATGAAGTCCGCGCCTTGCTCGCACGCGATCCTGGCCTCATCCGCGCTGGCGACGCTGGCGAGAAAACCGGTCAACTCGTTTGTCCCAAATAAAGAGCAAATGCCCGGCGCAGTATAAGTCCGCGCAAATCGATGGCAAGAGGCGTCGCCACGCTTTTCGCACCCGCGAGGTTGGAGTAGACTACAAAGATCCGGAGTGGCCGGGCGAAAAGAAATAAGGCGGCGGCCTGCTAAAGCGAAGCCCAGAAATAAGCGAGTCGGCTTGGGGAAGGCGCACACCGCCATCGACCGTCATTGCGAGGAGCCCTTGCGACGAAGCAATCCAGGGGCCGCGTGCTGTAGCCCCTGGATTGCTTCGCTGCGCTCGCAATGACGGTGGAGTTGACGCAGCAATTATTGGGGCATCGCCTGAAGGGAGAGCGAAGTGGCGGCTACAGCGAGTCGGTTGGCGTTTTTGGTTCTTGCGGCGATTCCATGGGCCGCCGGTCCTGCGAAAGCTTTGGATCCTCGATATCCCGATTGGCCGTGCCAGCAATTGAAAGTGCCTGGGATTTCGGTCGCCAGCGTCTGGACCGGGCCGCCGATCGATTCGGTCGTCCAACAGCAACTCGGGGAACTGAAAGACTCGGACCTGGCCGCGCGTTTGGCGGCGCGCCGCACGCCGATGGATGAAGCACGGAAGCTGATCGAAGGGTTTCTCGCGGGCGCCGGGGCGGCGAAGCAGACCCGGGCCACCGCGCTGTTCGCAGAGCTCTATTCGACACTCGATGCGCAGCGCAGCGAAGTGATGAACGGGATCGAGCGGTTTTCGCACAAGGAGAAGGCGATGGCCGAGGACATTCGCGCCAAAACCCGCAAGCTGCAGCAGTTGCAGGATGCGGCAAACGGAAATCAGGCGGAAATCGACGACCTCGCCAATCAGCTAGCCTGGGAGACGCGCATTTTCGAAGACCGGCGGAAGTCGACGTCTTACGTGTGCGAAGTGCCCGTCCTGATCGAAAAGCGATTGTTCGACCTCGGACGCGCGATTCAAGACGCTGCGAACGCCAACCCGGGGGCAAATTGAGCAGGACAGGCCACCTCGCGAGCGGAGGCAGCTTCGTTGCGCTCGCAATGACGATGTGGCTTTGTCTGATCGGAAAATGATCGCTAGGGGCCTGGGCGTGGCTCCGGCGTGGCTTCTCGCAGCGGTAACCCGGCTACGGACCAACCGTCCGTTCCTTCACGATACCAGGCGACGTTCGAATAGCCGAGCGACAGCGCGCGCTTCGCCGCATTCCAGGACATCCAACAATCCGCTAGGCAATAGAAGACGAGCGGATGCGAGCGATCGCCATTCGCGGCCTTTTGCAGCCCATTCGAAAAATAATCGAGCATGATCGAGGCGAGTTCGCCGTAACCCGTGTCGGGCAGCCAGATGCTTCCGGGAATGTCGGGACGTGGCTTGTCGCGCCACAAGGTCCCCGCCGGCAAGTTCGCGGGCCGCGGCGCCTGCGGCAAGACGTCGATGAAAGCCGCCGAATGGTTTCGCCAGACAGCTTCGGCCTCAGGGGTCTTCAACACCTTGGCGCCCCGCAGAGTCGCCGGCGTCGGCGCACGATATTCCTCCAGACGATAGCCTTCAGGCTCCGATGGGCTCGCTCCGTTTTCGGCGGCGGTCGCGAGGCCAATGCAGAGAAAGGCGACGCCGACAAGTGCGGCGCGTCGCATCATGGCCGCTTGGATAGCGTATCCGACGTGATCAGCCCTCCGGACTCATCGAGTAGCGGAACGTCGTAGCTGAGCAGGAGCTTGTTGATCTCCATCTGGTTCTCAGCAATCAGCTTGTTGAGCGCGCGCTTGAATTCCTGGTCCGACGGACGCACCGCCATTCCGATTCGATAGATCAGGGGCGGACCCAGCGTTTCTTTCAGCAGCGGCGCCACAATCAGGGCGGGGTTCGACCGGCTGGCGAAATAGCCCGCCATCGGCCCCCATAGGATGCCGCAGTCGATTTCTCCGCGCGCGATATCATCGATCATCGCCTGCGCCGAGGAGTCCACCCGGGTATCGATCACCAGCGGGTAGGGTTTGGCGTGCGCCATCAGGCCATTGATCGCCATATTGGTGCTCGGCGGCGTCCCCGCGACAATCCCGATCCGCTTCTCCTTCAGCTTGGGATCGTCCAGACCCTTCACGTCCTCGAGTCCACCGCCCGGCTTCGACACCAGCGCGTACGTCGTTCGATAATAGGGGATGGTCACTTGAGCGAGTTCGGAGCCCTGGGGAAATCCCATGATGACATCGCAGCGATGTGAACCGAGCGTGTTCCTGACGAAACCCATCGCCTGCGGAAAATAGGTGTAGCCGAGCTTCTTGCCGAGTTTCGCGGCAAAAAGCTCGGCGAGCTTGTTCTCGAACCCCTCACCCTTTTCATTGGAGAACGGTAGATTGCGAGGATCGCCGCAGGCGCGGAAGACCGCGGGATCCACGAGCTCCAGCGAGCCGGCGTCGTCGCTCGCCTGGGCGAACGCGGCGACCGGCGCTGTTTCCGTGAAAGCGAACGCGAGCACGCCGCACAATATCCCCGCTATCCCCCTCATGATCATTTGATGCCTGTGCAACTGGCTTCGGCTTCCTTCGCCGCCTCGGGTTTGTCTTCATGCGAGGGCGGGCGACCACCGGGAATGGCGTTGTTGGACCGGGCGCGAAGATAGACGTAGATGTCGTCGAGGAAGCACATCACGTTCACGTTGGACGCGAACGACGGCATGACCTTGTCGTTGGCGGCGTCGACATTTTTTCGACCGTTGGTGACCACGGCCGCGAAGTCGGAGTAACTCATCGTCTTCAGAGAATCTACGAGCGGCGGCGCATAAGACGAGCCATCGCCGTTCGGACCATGACAGACATGACAATCCGAATGATAGCGGCGATAGCCGGAGTATGTGTACCAATCGACCGTCCCGTCGGGATGAATGTTGTAAGTCGGGTTGCCATCCTTGTCGGCATATTTGCCGTTGTCATTGGAGGCAACCGCGGGATCGCCCGAACCATCGGCTCGGGCGCTGCCGACGGCAAACACGAGCGCGAATAAGATGAACGAGATTTTCCAGCTTGTCATGATCGCGTGACCGGTCCTTCGGCGCCGATGCGTTAGCCTTCCAACAACAGTTTCGGCGCGCAGCAGGACTGCGGCGCGCCGAATGTCTCTGGCTAGAACGGCTAGTCGCTCAATCGCTCGGCAAGGCGAACACTGTCAACGTGCCGCCCAACGCGGTGTAGTCGGCGAGACCGGCGTATCCGCCGACCGCGCCGAGACCCGCCGTATCGACTGTCTTGTCGGCCGCCGGCAACTTGCCCTGGTCGACAGCGCCATGCCAGGCTGCAGCGTTGGCCGGCTGCAGCAGACCCGCCGCGAGGCCGATGCCGGCCCATCCGCCGACACCCGAGAGCACCGCGACATACTGCCTGCCGCCATGTTCGTAGGTCATGACGTTGCCGATGATGCCCGACGGGGTCTTGAACTTATAGAGTTCCTTACCCGTCTTGGCGTCCACCGCCTTCAGATAGCCTTCCAGCGTGCCGTAGAAGACAACGCCGCCAGACGTCGCCAAGGCGCCGCCCCACGCCGAGAACTGCTCCTTGTCGGACCATACGATCTTGCCCGTCTTGCCATCCCAGGCAATGAAATTGCCCATGTTGGA